>OMVB01000075.1 GCA_900314395.1 uncultured Prevotellaceae bacterium
AACGAGAGAGAGAAATCGGGGAAATCAAAACAAACGCCTTGGAATGTTGCGTCCGTAGGGACGTTCCCTGTGAACTCTGTGTAATTCTCCTGAATAACCCTCAATCCCCCACTGAAATCCGCACTTCCGTTCAGCGTATTCACGCCTGTTGCTAATGTATTAGACGCGTAGACAAAGGGAGCATCCAGCAACTCCTGAATCTTCCCCTTGAGGGTTGCGTTATCGTCCAGCGAAGATTGAAGGACTTCGGCAAGATAACTACTTGTACCGCCTGCCTGACAACGCATGAACGCAACAGGAAGGTATTTGTTCGTCTTAATCCGTGCGGTTATTGCGTCCGGAACGAAGACTCTGAACCTCTTTGCATAGTTATCGATTGCGGATTTAATTCCGCCAGACTTGACTATATTGTTACTATCCTCCGTAGGGACGTTATCAATCCCTGCGATTCTCCTGTCGTGGATGTCTTCATAGATGTTGCCTATCTTAATTCTGTCCATAGTTGTAATTGTTTTGATTAATTAGCAAGCAAAGGGGGTATCAATCCCCCTTGCCCGAAGTTTAGGATACTGACACGGAAAGGTCGTTGTAGAGGGCCACTCTCTTCTCGTCCTTTGTCACTGTGATAGTCTGGGCGGCAGCGGTGGCGGCTCCCAGCTGGGTAAGGGCAATCACTTCGTCAAGGACATCGAACTCTACGGCTACGGAGCTGATGCCGTCTACCAACTCGACAACGCCATCCCCGGCGGATACGCCCTTCTGGAGACCATAGGTCGGCTGAACTCCCAAATTAACATCATTGACAGGATATGCGTAAGAAGGAGTGCCGAGGCCCGTCATTACGGCATCGCCGCCGCCGTTGTCTGCAACTGCGCCTGTTGCAAACTCCTTGTTCTCCGTAGTAATCAATGACGCATCGATAGGTGTTCCAAGTGATACCTTCGATGCCTGAATAGGAGTGCCGAGGGTAGGGGCAGAACCGTTGCCTCCGCTGATAATCAGAACGCCCTCATCCGCGCCTTTTCCCATGGCGAAGCTCCAGTCGCTCGCAGCTCCTACACTGGTCACATTGGGGATATTGACACTCTGATTCCCTGTTACGTTAGGAATCTGCACGTCACTCTTGCTGGCTACGCCTGTGACTGCGCCCTTCTCAAGCTTCTTTGTCACGCCGGGGTAACTCTTGATAACAGTCTCCCTGCTTGTAACACTTACAACGCCGTTCCGCTTGAGGACGACACCGATGTTCGCTACCGAAGGGGTAACGGTTCCCTTGAAGGTGGTGTCCGCTCCTGCTACCCTCTTTGTGGAATGAGGTGCGAATGAAACAGCACTGTTCGCATTGGCAAAGGCAGTGTCCGCTCCGAGCACCTGCGCCCCTTCCCCTTTGTTGAGGATGACGTTATCCTTATACGCAAGGTCGCCGAGGTCTGACAGGTTCAGCCGGGTGTCACCAATCTTCTCCCATCGCTTCTCGCCTACATCGCCAATGGCTACGTATTCGTCATAGTGGTCGCCTTCGCCTACCTGTGTGGGGGAATACACAAGGTAGAAGGTAAGAGGCTCCGCAGTATTCGCGGACTTCGTTCCTGTGTACTCTGTCTCCTGATAGGTTATTTTCACGCCAGCAGGGATATTCGCTACGACAGGCTCTCCGCTGCCATCCCAACAGATAGCGAACTGCAAACCACCTGCAAGTATCTGTCTCGCATAGCGGTCTTCTATTTCATAGACTGCTCCATTGGGGAACTTGATTTTATACATTGATTCCATAGTGTATGAGTTTTTGAGTTAATTCCGGGTAAATTCAAGGATTCCCTCCGCTGCTGCCTCCTCATTGATATTGAGCTTGTTATCCCAGTGCTCCTTCTCATCGAGGTTGGTGTGGATGTTGGAATCCCTCTCATGCGCAAGCAATGCGCTATTCTTAGCAATGTCGACCTCGTACCAATTCCATGACAGGTCATAGAACGCAATATATACGCGCCCCTCTGTTACGGTATGGTTGCCGAGATAGACATATTGGCCGTCCGTCAGAACGAGATAACAGATTCTTGCATCAGGGAGTCCCGGATTCGTGTCGGGACTTGCAACGCCCATGAACTGATACCCCTGTCCGAGTGTGTTCGTCAGCGCAAGCAGAACCTCCTGAAGAACTGGCCCTGTAATCTCCTGTCGCCCATTCTCCTTGATGCTCTGCTCAATCGCTATTCGTAGATTATTGTAATTTGCCATGATATTTTGATGTTTAATTTCTGATAATTCCTACTCCTGTCTTCTTGGCTACCGTTGCCGTATCGAACTCCGCATCTACACTCGCAAGGTCTCCGTTCCCCTCCCATTCGGGAGTAATCAAGAATGAATCCGCATTGTATTCGCCACCCTTGTAAGTAATCTGCACATGGTCGCTTAGCCGTATCAGGCGCATTACGTCCAATAGATATTCCGGTGCCCAGAAGGAGAACCGATACCGCTTCTCGCTGATTTGCTTTGTCGGGAAGAAATAGCCGTCTCGCTCCTGTCCTTCCTCTGTAAATACGTATTCGGGTTTAGCCAAATCAGATTGCAGGTAAAGCCGATTGCGGAATCCTGCCTGATAAACGATAACGCCGGCATCCATCACGAAGTCCTCCTCGTCCCACCACTCTATCTTGAGATAAGGGTCAATGACATCGACAACGGTAAAGACGTCCGAATACCAAGTGTTCACGCCGTCCGTTATCCTCATGTAATACTGACCGATAGGAACGGATGGGATAACCTCCGCATTCCCGCTATAGACAAGAACGTCATAAGGCGTACCGTCTGCCGTTGTCCGCTGGTAGGTCCGTATTGCTCCGCGCACCGCTTGCGTCAGGCCGCTTACTGCTACCTGTGTTCCGTCTGCCGCAAAGAGGTCTACCTGTGTAATGGCAGGGGATTCCCCTGTCTCCATGGCGTAACTCTCCGCCGCATTGAGGTAGACGCGCCGCTGACCTACGGCTATCTCTATATACCCTGACCACGACCCCGCGCTTATCGGATTGAGGCTCCGTGACCGCTGGCCCTGGGCTGTGAATATCGCCCCCATGACCGCGTTATCCGCATATGCGGCAGGAACACTCGGCATGCCATTGACGTACAACCGCTGGGTCTGCGCAGTCGGGAAGTCAAACTCTACTACCTGCATGTCCATATCGGGGACATTCTCCAGCGATGAAGAATAGTCATAGTCCCCCTTCTTGATATATGCGCCAATTATCTTATTGCTCGGCTGAACGGGGGAGAGGCCGTGCGCACGCATTATCTGGAAAGGGGGAATACGACCTTTCGGTGTATACAGAGGATACTGCTTACCGTACACCCACCAATGGCGTGCGTTCTGCTCATCGATGCTGCCATAGAACGGCAATACTGACAGGTTGTTATTCGGTATCATATAGCAATTCCACTTCTGTATTTAGGCTGGACAAATCTAAGGATATTTTCTCGATTTTCCCATTTCCTAAATCTGTCGTAATTAATTTATTAATATCAAGACCCTCTTTATAAGGGAATTTCACCTTCTGACGGCGGAGCTTCTTCACTGCATACGCATTCCTGTTCACGCCATTGTAGCGGAAATCGGGCGCGTCCAAATCCCAAAGATAATACACCAGAGTATAGATATTGGCGCAATAGGCGTTCTGAATAGTAAACGTGTTGCTCCCTACTTGTATCGTCTCGAAAGGCAACACGTAGTCCTCTCCTTGCTCGATAGGCTGCATCAGTACGAAGCCGTCTTTGCTTATCTCTTGCGGGGAAATTAAGATGAAATCAAAATCACTTGTGAATTGGTCTACCGTTACCTCGTTGATATTGCTCTCATCGACCCATGGATTGAGTATCTCAATCGGGTAGCCCTCGAACGGCTCACTGACGGAATCCATCCATCCGAACTGATAACGGCCCACGGTATCGGGCTTGTCATAAGACCATTGCTTCTGTCCGTCCTGCCAATTACGTCCGTTCCGGGGATTACGGTAGTTGCGCAAGTCAAAACCGATGCCGGCCTGTGCGCTGTAACTCCCACCGTTATTGATATACTTGATATGCTCAAGACGGAGCCGCCCCGCGCTGTCAATCCACCAATAGACACGATAGACCTTTTTAAGCATGTCAAAAATCGTCCGTAGCGACACTTTCGCGCTCTGGGCAGGCTGGTCATAGTTGCTATTGATAACGTTCGATTTCGGGGCAATTACGGGCTTCGCGCTGATGCCGTACGCAATCGGATTACTACCGAACAGGATAGCGGAGTATTCCGTTGTTTCTTCAATGCTGACGGCCGTTCCTGTTGTCTCTTTCAATAACACCTTCAAGACCGCTGCCAGCGGGTAGGCGTTACGCAAGTAATAGTTCTGCCTCAAGGCTTCCTCCATTGCCAGCAAGGTTGCGTCATTGACTTGGAACCATACCGACATGCGCCCCCATGTCGTGCGCGCTACCGGAACGAGTATCTTTCCACCTACCGATGGGTTAATATAGTATCGCCCAGGCTTGTACATTCCCCACTTTGTAGGGGAACTCTGTAACAAGGGGCTTATTACTATGGCATCGGGATACTCCAGCGGCATGCAACGTTTGTAGTTACGGTTATTCTCCACTAAGTCCGTAGCGGGGATAGGATAGGTCTTCTCTCCGTTCAGCGTCTCGCTATCTGTCAGTATGCGCATATAGATTCCTGTGTCTACGGTAGAGATAGTAACCGTCAGGCCCTGTGTACTTGGGCTTGCTCCTTTGAGTACCATGTTCTGCGGAGGGTCGGAATTATACTTCACACCTGTATATGTTACAACCCCATTTGAAAGAATGGAGTATCTGTACTTATTCTCATACTGGTCAAAGGTATGCTCCATTGTGAGAATCATGTTCGCCCCGGCGGCTTCATACAAGGTGTAGTTCTGTGTCGGGGAAACGGGCGCATCGCCGACAAATGCCTGCTCCGTCCCTACGTTGGTAACGGCGGTAATCGTTCGGAAATTCACATTCCGCTTGAAATGATAAGTCTCCCGCAGCTTGCTGTCGCTGCTCTCGCTATCGCAGTCTGTCTCCCAATACATCCCCCCTAAGGCACACCCGATAACGGTTCGCCCGGCGGTGTATATCTGCACGACTGGCCGCTTTGCAAATCGGACGCGTCTAATCTCCGGGCCGAGCTTGAGGATATCGTACTCCGCGCTTATCTTCTTGAGTATTGCGGAATACTCATCTATCGGGGTGGGGCTTACCTCAACGGTGCGACTATCCGCGTCTACCTCGCAGTCCGTCAGCCAGAACTCCCCACGCCACAGCTCATCTGTCACTGCGCCCTGCTGGCGTTTCATGATTACCGTTGCCGAGCGCGACAGGGTAAGATTCTCCAGCAACCAGTCGTACTCACTGCCATAGATTGTGAGCTTGCCGCTAAGCTTCCTTCTGAAAAAGGCTTCCCCGCTCTCCTTTTCCCAATTCAGGGAAAGGTTAGCGGGATAGTTCGGGTGTATCTCCTGTTCGGCCCTTAGCGTGCCGGATTGCCATACCTGCAACTGAAATATATACTTATTGTTCATAACCCTAATTTATTAGTTTCCTTGTGAGGTTCTTATATTGGATAACAATCGCACCCTGTTCGATATTCCTTTGCGTCTCGCCTTGCTTGCGTATCGCATGGACATCCCCTTCAAGGCGGCTGATGTTCGCCCCTGCGAGGGTAACACTCGCCCCGCCGTACTTCTCTGCGAAGCTGCCGTCATTGAAAGAACGGATAACATCGGGAATGACATTGCGGAATCGCTTGGAGTTGCGCTTGTTGATGACAGCGAAGAACTCCCCGCCCTCCGCACGCCTGCGCGTTCCATCGGGCTTTGTCCCAAGGTCGATGTCATGACCGCTTGCATGGCTTCCCCCCTGAAGGAGTTCCACTGTTCCCTCTCCGTATTCTTCGGACTTCTCATTCGCCCGCGATACCTGCGCCGCCTTAATCTTCGCGGCAGCGAAACTTCCCCACATCAAAGCGATAGCCGCAATAGCTGCACCCACGCCAAAGGGGCCGAGGGAACTGAACGACTTCCAGATATTAGCCGTTGCCGTTGTCAGCGAGCTGGCTTGAGTGGCTGAATCGAGAAGCATCTGCGCACGTTGCATCTTCTGTTGCTGGCGCAGGGCGCGCTCCTGATTGCGCTTCGCAAGCTCATACTCCTTCTGCGCAGTCTCTACGTCATTGGCGTATCCGTTTGCACGAGCCTCCAACTGCGCATCCAAGACGGCCTTCGCTGCGTCTACCTGCTTATCCGCCGCCTGAACGGCTTTCTGTGCGAGCTGGTCGTAACTGTCCATGAGCGAATTGATACTATCCTGCACAGAACCCATTGCGGTATTGAGGGCCGACTGCTGCTCCTCGTTGATATTGATGCCGAGGAGTTCAAACATATTGTTATACGACATGCTCTTGGCCTTCTGTTCGAGGACCTTGATAGTGGCGAGGATTCCGTTAACCTCCGTCTCTGTCAGTCTCCTTGCCGAAGTCTTATTGAGTTCAAGAATCAGTTTCAGGCGGGCAATCTCCTGCTTGATAGACAACTGCTCCTTCTTGCGAGCGTTGGCGTTCATCAGCTCCAGCTCCGTCTGTTCCAGCTCCTGCTGGGAGTTAAGCACAGCCTCCGCCCGTTTCTTTGCGAGGTCATACGTCGCCTTCATAACGAGGGTGTCATACTTCTTGTTGATTGCCTCGGTGCTCTGTCGGCGGTCTTGTGCAAGCTGTGCATTCTGCGCCAGCTCAATCTCCCTCTGTTTGTTCAGCCGCTTGACAGTAAGGTCTATCTCCTCATCGCTCCCCTCCTGCACCGCTTCAAGCTGCAAGGCTATGCCCTTTTCCTGTGCGGACAGGATGCCCTCCTGGATGCGAGCTTCGAGCCTCTCCCTCTCTACGCGGTAGTTCTCTCCGAGCTGTTCAATCTGCGCATAGAGTGCGTTGGTCTCATCGACAGATAGGTTCGTCTCCGTCCGCAGACGCGTCTGAAGGTCTTCAATCCTTCGGGCATAGGACACCTCCAGTTCCCTGCGCTCCTTGTCGTCCCCTTCTGCCATGGCAGCGAGACGCAAGTCTTCCAACTCGCGAGTCAATGCCAATACCTTTGCCTGATGCGCGAAGAAGATTTCTTCTTGCCGCCGGGTACTCTGTTGAACGAGAATGTCAATTTGCTCATACAGGGCCTTACGCGCAGTAAGTGTCAAGTCTGTTTCCGTCTGCAAGCGGTAACGCAAGTCCGCAATCTGCTTCGTGTATTGCGCCTCCGCCTGCTTGCGCTCTCGCTCATAGCCGTCACGGAGCAAGGAAAGGCGCATCATCATTGTCGATGCAACCGTATCGCGCTCTGTCTTCGCCCTCTGCTGGTCTTCGCGCTTGCGCTGCGCTTCAAGACGCGCCCGCTCCGCTGCGATGTCGTCCCCCTCAACCTGCAACTCCGTCCCAATCTGTATTTTCCTGTTCGTCAGGTTGATTTGAGACTGTATGTAGTCAATGGCTTTGTCGATGTCCATCTTTGAAATGTTCTTGCCATCGACTGTTATGTTGTACGCCTTCTTTGCCCCTTCGGCCTTCGCCTTTTCAAGATTGAGAAGGTCGTCCGTCAGGGAAATAACAGCGGCTTTGTTCAATCCAAGTTGGTTGAGTTCCTCTGCGAAGTATCCACGCCTGCGATTGAAGGCCTTTGAGCGGAATTGCAGAAGTTCGTCTTCTTTCTTGCGAATCTCATCAACGGAAGCCCCCTGCGCCTTCATGATGTCGATTTCGACTTGGATATTCTGCTGCACTTTGATTGCCCCTTCATTGAGGTATGTCACATACTTCTCTTGTAACTCCAAGCCGCGCTCCATGACGTTGTTTAGCTCCGTCTGTTTCTTGACCGCCTTGTCTGCTCCGTTCGTAAACAGGAATAACGCCCCCACTACGCTAATCAGGGCCGTTGCTAACAAGATATACGGATTGGCCTTTGCAACAATATTGAACGCCTTCTGCGCCACCGTTGCACCTACCGTTGCCTCCGTGCCTTTGATTTTGATGAGCCGCTCGTAAGCTTCGGCCTTTGCAAGTGCCATCATCTGAATCTTTGACACTCCGAGCATGAGGGCCGACTGATGCTGAAGCGCATTCTGAACAGCCGTCAGTCCGTTGGTAATGGCAATCGTTGCCTGGAGCTTCTTCTGCGCCTCCTGCACGTCTTCGCTCTTACCGCCAAAGAGGGTCATCGCTCCTGTCAGGGCAGTGAATCCTCCGCCGGCAGCGGTAATCCCCGACATGACACTATTGAGTGCCGAGGTATCGGACGCCATGTTCTTGACCTCCGCCTGCGCATCCATGAACGCGTCCTTAAGCTCCGCGGCCCTCTGTGCTATCTTCGCGTATTCCGCAGTGTTCTCGCGCCCTTCCATGCGCATCTGAACCATTTCCTGCGTCAGCTCCATAACCTGCTGGCGAAGGCCCTTCGTTGCTATGGTATAATCTCCCACGCTAAGCTGATGTTTCCCTGTCGCTTCCTGAAGGCGTTTCATTTCCTCGTAAATCGCATGCGTCTCCGCCTCCAGCTTACGCCCCTCCACCGTTGCTGAACGTTGCTCTGCGCTTAGCGCATTAAGACGGATTTTATTAAGACGATACTGGGCCGACAGGCGGTTGTAACTTCCCTCCACACTATTCTGAATCTGACTGACAAGCTTATCAATCTGATTCGATTCTTTCTTCGCCGCATTAAGGGCCACAAGGCGTTCCCGCTCCAGCCAAATCTCCGAAGATAGGTCTCTGTACTCCTTGACAAGCTTATCGGACTGCTCCATGGACTGCTCAATCTGCTTGCGCTGCTCCTCTGTTGCCCCTCCGACACTACGGATTGCCGCCTTCTGCTCCTGCGCAGACTGCACTATCTTCGCCTTCTCGGCATCATATACGCGCCCTAATTCCTTCAACTGCTCGATAAGGTCAGTAATGCTGCTATCGGGCCGCACCAAGTCACTATATTTTATCGGGTTCTCCATCTTTTTTTATTTTTTCAAAAAATCCGTTTTAAAGCCACTTTCGTAGCAAGCTAAGTAATTTATCGTCCAAGGGGGCAAAGTGCCGAATTCGGGCCGTTTCTGCGCGAAATAGGGCTATTTGCGCGCCTTCTGCTTCTTTGCCCGGCTTTGCAGGTATTCAAATGCGTTGTAGAACTCTGCAACCGTCTTCGTCTTCGCGTCTATCCCCAGCTGCTCCCCAAGTATCAGGCAAAGGGTCTCAAACCGCTTGTCATACTGCACGTCCAGCCCCTCGCTGCCTGTGTATAGTTTCGGTTTCACGTACAAAAGCACCTTGATTGTCAAGTCCTCTGCATCCGCTTCGGGGTCTTCCACCCCCTGTATGATGCCGTCAAGGAGCTTCTCGGTGCGCCGCTTCAGTAAGTCATAATACTCTTTCTCTACTCCGTCATTGAACAGGGCGGGGAAATACAGACTTATCTCATCGGTTATTTTTTTTTTGACGTCCGAGAGACCTCCGTCCATCTCGTCCGCCGGCGCATCACTTAACAGGGCCAGTATCTCATCCGTTTCCGCGTCCCCTATCTCCGCAAACTCCCTGCCGTCTACCCTGCGCACGAGGGCCGCGAATGCCCGATGCCTTGGAGTAATGCCGTTTTGGATAAAATAGACGCTAAGGCGCAGATTCTCCAGCTCCTTGGAGGCATTGTCCTTATCCCCGGAAAGAATGTAATGCCGCGCCCGCTCCAGCTTGCTGTCAAAAGCGGCCAAGTCCCCGCCGAGGCCCGCATCCAACAGCATCATCTTCTGGTATCTATGAAAACGCACGATAGGGAGTTTCTCTATCGTGTCATACAATTCCACTTCGTGTTTTCCAACTTTGACTACCATAGGCGTACCGCAACAATCGAAGCCATAGGCGCACAGAGCGCAATCCTGTAATCCCAGCAACAAAGGGCGAGCACCACGGCAATCAACAGGCAAGTCCACCACGTAGCGCAGAAGTTACAGCAAAGGGCATTATAGATTATATCGCTCTTTGCGTGCATCTGTGCCCAATTCAGCACCCCGCTCTTTGAACAGGCCGCAAGCACGAAGGCCGCTGCCAATGCCACAACGGCAATCCAACAGATTATATCAAGCATACCCCAATCGTGTAAATGATTCCTATCAAGTCACAGACCGCGTCATGGAGTTCAATCGTCCCATGTCCGCTGTAATCCCAGGCGCCTTTCCCTACGGATACGGCTACTTGAGCAACGACAACAAGCCACAAGGGCGCACCCCATACGGCTAATGTAAGACCGACGGCAATGACCGCCAGTATATGCAGGAGGCCGTCCGTGCGAACCCACTGCCAAAGCTTGTTAATTAAATCTCGCATAGTTCATTGTATTTTAATGTTCCCTCAAATCGGAATCCCCCAAAGGGATGAATGAGAAACTGATTGTCCACCTCATCGATTGTGAATCCCCGGTATATATTCTGCGCCTGCTCGTAGACGGCAGTCACCTCGAATCGTCCGTCACGAAGCCGCCAGCTTGTACGGTTTCCCAGCACACCAAGAATCTGCGCCTTGAGGTATTCGGTATTGCGGTTATCCGCTTCGCCGTACACCCTGCGGAGGTCAAACCACACTACAAGAGAAGCGGGGCTGGTAATGGTACGTATCCCCGGCCCTGTCTCTATGCGCTGGGGGTCGTCGATAACAAAGAATGAGAAGTTCCCAATCTTTGAATCAGGCAACATGTCGAGGTAGTCATTCGCGCCGTCAACCTTCCAGTCCCCTGCATACACGCTCGGACGGACGTAGCGCTTCCCCTGCTGAACGCTCGTTACGCGCTCGGCTCGCCCGAAGGCGTAATCAAGCCAGTCAAGATGAGACGCAAGGCCCTTCTGAATCTCTCCAAGAACCCTGTCAAGCATGACGGCTCCGCTGATTATCGGTGTTCTATTCATAAAGTATATTTCGTATTTCGTTAAACAATTCCGTCATCACTCCCCGCTCCCTAAGCAAAACGCCCCATTTTTCATCCGACAGGCCGAATCTATCCGCCCCGTACTTCGCCATGATGCCGCTTGCATACGCGCTCCCCGCCACTATCGCAAGCCCCGTCGGCATGAAATGCACGTCAAGCTCTGAATGGAACTTCCCGTTGATGTACAGGTTCGGGGCATCGGGGTTTCTCTGCACCTCATACGGATAACTCAAGTCGAGCTTCCATGCCGCGTACTTCTTCGCTGTCTCCGCGCTACGGAAATATCCCGAAGGCTTGAGGTCTTCCGTATAGTAGGGCCGCAAGTCGTTCCCCGCGTTATCCTTTCCTTCAAGGAGCTGAATCCGCTGGAGTTCGAGAATATCATCGCGCCTGTCTGCCATAAGCGGAGCAAAGATAGTTCCCTGCTCCAGCTCATCTCGCAGCCTCTCGGCCCGGCGTGTAAGTGCATCTATGATGTCCATCGCTCGTTTAAGGCCCTTTTTCTTCGTTTTAACGGGGTTTCCGCATCAAAGGTAAGTAATTTATCGCCCAATGCCAAAAACCCCGCCAAATCGAATTTTCTGAAAAATTAAACGTGGGAGTATGCCACTCCGTTATTGTTGCACTGCAAGCAAATCCGGTCAAGGCCCTGGGTGTCGATGCGGAGGGCCTTATACGCCTGTTGCAAGTCATACGCAAGCCCTGTCGGACGGCCCTGTGCCACTCCGTCAATCTCGTACAGCAACTCCTCGCGTGTCGCGTTCATCTGATTGCGGTTTACCCTTACATCGGGATTCATCGCAATAGTCCGCAGAACGTTGGCCGCTACCTGCTTCTGAAGGACATTGGCGAAGATATGCCGCTGGGAAATAAGGAAGTCCGTCAGGTCGCATCCTATTGATACCTCAAGGTTGATTCCGTAGTTGCACGTCTGCGTGTACATCAGACGCCCTGTGTCAAAAAGGGCCGGGGCTTCCGCGAACCCCTCATCGACATTGACACAGAACGGAGAAATCTGAAGGTATTTCGTTATCTGCTTCCAACTCTCCAGCGCATAACCCAGGCAGGTAGCGCACGGCTCCTTGCTCCAGTCCTTCGTTACGCTAAGGGCGCGCATCCCGAAGGGAAGGGCATTCTGGTCGTAACACAAGTACCACGCCCCGCCTGCATCGGTGTTCTCGCCCTTGTATGGAAGGTAGACCTCCTCTTTGGGAGTAAACCACTGGAACGCGCCACTGGTGTTCGTGTATTCAAGAACAATAGTCCGTATCGGCTCTACCTGTGAGGAGTGGAACAGATACAGAGTAATCTCGCCGACTGCCCCGCGCATCTGAAGGCCAATGCGCTCTATCTTCGTGGTTACGCCCATGGCACGGACGGGGACTATCTCAAGACCAACAAGCCGCCCCGATGGCTGAACGAAACTCTCCAGCCGGGCCGCATTGTCAAACAGCGCACGCCGCTCCAAGAGGGAACGCGTCTCGCGGGCCTGCATCTTCCCTGTCAGGAAGTTCTGCACCGTTGTATTGATTCCGTTGATGGTAAGCCGGCGCACATAGTCGGACATCATGTTGTAAAGTACCCAATCATCGTCCGCGGCTTTGAAGAAATCTTCGTTGTAGTCTTCGTTATAGTCTCCGCCCCTTGTGATTGCGGCATTGTAGTCGTTGTTGTAGTCCGCATTGAAATCAGTAATATGCGGCTCGCTCCCCTTGTTTGCCCTCTTGGCTATCCATATCTTGCCACCGTGCTGCACCTTATCCCCTCGCCGATATATCCTAACGATACTCCACTGCGGATAGCGGTACATGTAGTCATCGGGCATGATATTGCGGATGTTCTCAAGAGTAAGGAGGGGATGCGCCCCTTGATACGTCAGACCGCTTTCGCTCTTGCACAATTCTTCATCAATCTGATTCTGCGGGTCGTAGTTTTGCTCCCAACCTACGAGTGGAAGGAAAGCCTCTTGAATATCGCTAAGTCTTACCATGGTTCTTTGTAATTAAAAAAGGGCGGGGCATATAACGCCCTGCCCCTTTGATAGTAATATCTGCCGCTTAGGCTACGGTCTTGGTGTTCACGGGATTGTCCTCGCTGTTCACTACCTCGACAGGCTGCGCGAAAGGATTTGCACTGCCCGGAGCGGCAATCTCGACTTTGATAATCGGGTTTGCAACTGTATCGGGTGCGGAGTTGTATGCTACCACGAAGGCAACATCTACGCTGAATCCGAAGTACTCCTTAACTGCGCAAGTGATGTCAACACTTGCCGCGCCTGCGATAGCGGACTGGTCGCCTACCAGTGTATAGTAGTGATAGCCGATAGGGAGGTTGATGTAAGGAAGGCGGGTAACACCCCACTCATGGAAGTTGGCAACTGTTCCCCTGAGGGCCTCGCGGTCTACGCGGGTAAGAACACCAACGTTTCCGTCCTCAACTACGAAAGCACTTGCAAACTTGCCAGTCTCGTTCACGAGATTGTTGGTATAGTGGAATACCTTGTTTGCGTACTCAAGACGCTTGTTCACGTCATTGTAGATGTCGTGCTGCGCCATTTTAAGGATTGTGGAGTCGATACCTGCATTTCCGATGACATGGAGTGTTCCGGGGTAGTCGTTTGCCCTCATGATTGCGTCCATGTCGGAGAGCCACTCCATGCGGGCATTCCAAGGAACCTCAACTACATTCGCGGTAACGGTGTAGTAGAGCTTATCAGTGAAGACCTGTGTCTTGTTTGCCTCCAGCGCGGCGATTGCACCCTGGTCGAGAGCGGTTGCGAGCGCACGAGTGATTTTCTCCATCTTGCGGGCGAAGTCGTGGTCGTAACTGATTTCGTTGTTCATGTACAGGCTCGGCACCATAGTGAAGCCGACTGCGAAAGTGGCCCATGTTACGGTATAGAGCGCAGAGGTATTCTCATCGTCTGCGATTGTGCAGCTGCGGACGTTGGAGACGGTTACGTTCCCGTCAAAGTTGATAACAGGCACCTGAACGGTATTGCCCATGGAGGCGAATGCTCTGTCTATCAGTTCCTGATTAAGGATTGAGCCGGGGGCATTGGTCTGCTCGATGAAGAAATCGAGTGCTCCGTACTCACGGGGGCGAGCCATGTTGCGGTCAAACTCCGGGTTGCTTACCCTCCAATTCTGCAATCTTGTTTCAATAAGTGACATGATTAATAATGTTTTGTGGAGCCAACCCTTTAGCCCCCGATTAATAATGATTTATTTGAGCGGCAGCGCGGCGACATTATTGTCTTTCCACGCAGCATCGTACTGCTCTTGATACTTGTTGCTGCCAACAGTCAGCCCCATCGAAAGAAGGGCCTTCTTGAGCATGTCGCTAGCTTCTACCTGCGTGCGCGCACCGGAAAGGTCAATCGAACCGCCCTCGGTCTTAATGGGCTGCGCCAGCGGAGTTCCTGTGCCTATCTGCTTACGGCCCGTATCGAGTACGCCCATAGTCGTAAGCTCTTTGGCTACCAGCTCCGTTGCTGTGTACGGCTTGAGGTTGGTGTCAGGGTTGCGCATTACCGCTCCGTTCTGCATGAAGGCGAGAACCTTCCCGCCGTTTCCGTCGTCGATGTATTCGGGATTCATCCCCTTGACCTTCTCGATGGCCTGACGGAGAATTACAGAAGTGACCGATTCGGGGAAGGCGGACTTGAATTTCAGACCGACAGTTGCACGGCTCATCTCGTTGTCGAGCTTGACATCGAAAAGGGCTTTCTCATGGCTCGCCTTCTCTGTGTCAAACTGCGCCTTCAATTCGGTGTACTGGCGAGTGACGTTTTCGAGGTCAGTCTTGGCCTGTGCCAGCTGCTTCTTCGTCTCCGCGTCTGCGCCACCTTTGGCAACAACTCCTTCAAGTCGTTCCTTCTCCTTTGTCAGTACGGCTACCTGCGAAGTAAGGTCATCCACGGATGCGGCCTTCGCTTTCATTTCGCCAATTACCCTCTTGGCGTAGTCGTAGGTCTTCTCCGTGCCGTTCTTGGCTATTCCGCTGGCCTCTTGGATGTCGTTATCCAGTCCGCCGTAGATTTCGCCAATCCTTGTGCCGATAACCGATGCTTCATCGTTCTTTGACATCTCCGTCAATGCGCTTACCTGCTCATCAGTAAGCCCTGCGAGCGTTGCGTTTGCTCTGATTAATTCTGCTGTTAGCATAAATCTTTCCCTTTGATTTGATTGTTATGCCCTCTCTTATTCGGCTTTAGGCTCTGCCGGTTTCTCCTCATCCTTCGGGGCTTCGGGTGCCTTCGGGGCCTTCTGTCCACCCTTCGGGGCTGCAAGTCTCCTTGCTACCTCCTCATCGACAGCCTTCTTGAAAGCCTCATCCTTCGCCTTCTGCTCCTGCTCCGCCTTCTCTTTCGCTGCGTTCTCCGCCTCGCTGGCCTTCTTGGCAAGATATTCGCCAGGGTTATGCAAGATTGTTACGGTGTAACCCTGTTTGAGAAGATTATCGTAGATAAACTGCTCAAAGGCTTTACGTCCGAACTTCTGCACACGCGGCTCGGATAACTTCTGCCCGGTCTTCTGATTGAAAGCCTTAACCTCAATCAGACAGTGATAGTAAAGTTCCTCGCCCTTCGGGACTTTGTAATTGGCGGGAGTGAGTTTTGATAAATCCATAATGGTTGTTTATTAAGTTATTCCGAATTGAGAGTAGGTGCCATCTCGCTGGCATACTTGCTCAACTCGGCCTGAATGGTCTTAATCTTACTCTCGTAGGGTATCTCACTGCCGAAAGTAAGAACGTTTGCCTGTTCCCTCTCGAACCTGCGGATAAACGATGAGAAATTGGTCTTGATGATTACATCCGTACGACTCGCAAGACCCTCCTTGTAAAGCTCGATGACTTCCGCCCTTGTTGAGTGGCGCATCGGCTCCAGTTCCGCAAGAATCAGCATCCTGCGCATCTGTTCAGGGTTGCTCCTGTTCTCCGTCTCGATGATGTTGTTTTGCAATAAATCCAACTCCGCCTCGCTCGCTCCTGCTTCCTTCGCGTCCTTGTACCGCTTGCGCAGCTCATCAGGTGTACTAAGATAGAACTCCGTACCGTAGTTGATGCTTACGGAAATGAAGTCTCCAGCATACCGAAGTCGGCAAATGGTAGACTCTACCCATTCCTGCGCTGATTCAAATCCAATCTTCGTTCTGTTGAGTACCGTTGTGACACTCTCGAAGTTTGCGCGCACCTGCTGCTCATTGAAGGCATCGCGGTCTGTGACAATCTCATTCTGGCCGACTACTGCGGTAATGATTTCATCTTTCAGGCGCTTCTCCTCATCGACGTTGTAGTCAAGCGCGTCGCGGTCTACGGTAAGCATCTGCACCGGGTTACGAAGGTCTGGGACTTCTGCTCCCGGCTCCGTACTAGGTACAGGAATCTCCACGAAAGAGCCTGCACCGACAACCCTCTTGCCGCACTTCGGGCAACGCATCAGCGCGCCCGCACGGTCTATCCTGTAATGGCCCTGCTTATCACGAAGGAATCCTCCGTCACAGTAGTCGCCATTTTCTTCATTACTGAAGTTGCACCGCTGCTGATACCCCGACAGGATAGGATACGCCCCGTAGAGGTCGAGCTGCCGCTTGCTGATATGGAAAAACTCAAACCAGTCGAGGCTCTCCAGTTCCGAAGACAGGGGGCTTTCCTTGACGTCAGGCGTTTCGAGGGACAGGGGCTTATTCCAGAAGAATCGGGCCGGGCAATAGCCGAGGTCGTGGGGGGATTCCCACTCCGGTTCTCCATTCAAAAGGCCCTGGCTCTTATCTTCCTTCCATGCCCTGTAAGTAGCATCATCCAAGGCAATGATTCGGCCCCCTCGGCGGAAGATAATATAATCCATCTGCCCTGTCTCCGCATCGGCCTTGAAGTCGATTACATCGGTAATCGGAAGCCAGTAGAAGTATGGAGCCGGCCTGTCCCCCACCTGCTCACGCGGCATATCGACAATCAGGACGGAGTTAATCTCCATTTTGAAAAACTCCCACCCTTTCGTCTTCCACACCTGCGGCTCATTGAGTACCGCCGTCCTGTACTCCTCCCAGTCCTCGCGCTCCTCTGTGCTTACGAACTGATAGTTATACGATGCGTTGCGCCCGTCAAAAATGCGGCTTAGTTTGTCGAAGATTACCCCTGTTATCTCATTCGTCTTGATTGGATAACGGAACATCGCCTTGAACTGCACGAACTTATCATGAGGTAAAAGGTTTTCCGCCATCGCAAAGAATTGCGAAAGCGGTTGATTAAGGTACGCGGCTGAATAGGGAGTTACCCTCTTGACGGTATGGAACTGAATCCTGCTCTGATGCAGGCGCGCCAACGTCAGGGTTTCCTTACTTCTGCACTCGCTCGCCTTTCTTCTCAGTTGTTCTACGCTGTAAGGCATTGTTTACAAACTCATAGGGTGAATCTTTCGGCAGACTCCACTGCGGGTTCTTCATCCTCAAAAGGCTTTCCGCTTCGGCTACGGTAAACTCCTGTCTACCCAGAATGCTCTCCAGTGCTACGGTTGTTACTTTTGCGTTCATCTTCAAGCCCTCCAAGTTTACGCGGGAATAAGGTCTGTCAGGGGGTTGAAGTCAGTGGGTGTCACGATGTCCAGCTTATCGGAATAGCCGGGAGCATAATTCCACTGAATGGCGTTGCTGTCCTTCGCATCGTAGTTGCCATGGATTTTGTCGCCGATGAACAGGCCGCGAATGGGAATAGGATACCACGCGTTCCCAATCTTAAGTCCTTCGATATTGCCGTTTTCGTCAAACAGGAAGACACCGAGGTTCCCTGCCTGCGACTCGCACATGAGGGGCTTCATCGTTGCGATAACGGCCTGCGGTACGGAACGGTACTGCGCTGTGAACTGAACACTCTCCGAGCCGAGCACCTCTGCAATGCCGCCGAGGTCATCGTTCCCGCCTCCGCTCATACGCGCATCTCCGCCACCGTCTGCGGGATTATACACGTACGGAGATACAACTACCTTTGTGGAATCGGTCTTTGCAAGAGCGGCCTGCCACTTCGCAAGCACCTTAATATCCGCATCGGTAAACGAGTTCTTACTTGTGCCGTTCATCAGGCGCATGAAGGCAACCTTCTGAATCTGTCCGAAATTTTCAGGACACTGAACTGCGGGAATGGTCGGAAGAGCTGCCGCAGCGGGGCACTGACATACAAGACTTGACATGATAATTTTCTTTTTTGTGATTAAACTTATATCGTCCCGGCCTTCCCTTTGCCGTTCAGATGCAAAGATAGTTATTTTTTTAAAAAACAAGTAAATTCGCACGTTTTGTTAAATTACGTATAATTTACCGCCCGACACCCCAAAGTCCCGCCAAATCGCCTGAAAATGGCCTTTAATGGACTACTACACCCACGGAGCCGATATTGTACGGCGCAGTGTTGCCGTCTGCAAGCTCTTTCTCGTAGATGCCCGTCAGGCAGTCCTCGATGTCGTCATGGGTGTTTGCGGTAAATGCCCGAAGAAATCCCGACAGATGTTTATGCGCCGCAGGGTAACGCGTCTCCCAGCCTATCGGCATGATGATTTGCGTATTGACAAACGGTGCGGACGTAGTGATGCGCGCCTCCTTGTTTGCCCCTTGATAGAAAAGATGACACAGCGCACGGACGCGCTTGCTTACCGTCTTCCCGAACTGACTGCCGCCGTTGTTGGATTCTATCCACGCCTTCTGCACCCGGTTCGCGTTTATCTGCATCGGTACGGTCTCCGAGGTTATCTCTGTGTTCTCTTGAGTGAATATAATATCCGTCACAAGCGCAAACAGGAGCGGCTCAAATCTATTCTTCTTGGCGTTCCACAGCTGCTGCCCGCTCTTATAGATGTCATAACTGATAGAACACAGGAAGTCATCCCCCTCATCCGCTACGTCAATATAACACCCACTACGGACGTATGCCCCCCAATCGGCTTTGTTTACCCATACCTTGAACGGCTGGTACAGCTTGCTCTCCGCATTGCCGGGGTTGCCCTGATACAGACACTCAAAACCTACGGCATCTATCTTCCTTAATTCCTCCAAGCGTTCAAGGCTATGGCGAGCGGGCCACAGGGCCTCCCCTTCCTGCCTGCCGTCTATCTCCGTAGGCTCCCCGCGCTTGATTGCTTCATAGTTCACAAGTACCCAGCTGTTCCCCGCATTGTCCAAGTCCGCCCATGTCTTCGCCTCAATGACTTTCTCCGTCTCAAGAATCTTACCGATTATATCGTCGGGGTGCCAGCGCGTGAAGACGATGAGCTGTTGGCTGTCATTGTGCAGTCGGCTCTGCGCTACCTTTGTAAACCAATCCCACGCGCCGGCCCTGATGACAGGACTCCCCGCCTCTTGCGCATCTTTGTAGAGGTCGTCCATTATCATCACATCAACCGTCTTGGAGGTAAGAGCACCGCCACGGCCTACAACCCTAAGCCCTCCAACATGGCCCACCATTTCAAAGACATTACTGTTGCGCAGATAGTTCGTAGATACCGTTACTACATTTGAGCCATTAAGGAAACTGTCAGGGAAGATTCCCCGGTATTCGGGAGTGTCAATAATGCGCTGCACGTCCCTGTTGAAGTCACAGGCGATTGTACTTGCATACGAACAGATACATATCTTCAAATCGGGATTCTGTCCGAGCATGAACGCAGGAAGATAGCGGCTGCTTATCTCGCTCTTTCCATGCTGGGGCGGTGCTTGGATTATCAGCTTCTTTATCTCCCCACGCGCAAACTTATCAATGACCCTCATGTAAGACCGATGGAAATCCGTTACTTGATAGTTGGATTTCATATACTGCACGAAGTACAATATATTTCGCCTTGACGCCTCCTGCCAAAAAAGCCCCGGCGCACTTGCAAGGGCTTTCATGATTCTTATCTGTTCGTTGTTCATCCTTCCCTTTGATTAAACAATCCGCATTGTGCGCCTTAGGCTTTCCCTCCGAGGGCCTCGATTACCTGTGCGAGCAACTCATCAGGTATGCCCGCCAGCGATACCTCATTCCGGGCGTCCGTCTCTACCTTCCCGCTCAACTCCTGCTCTACCCTGTTCTTCCAGTTCTCCGGGTCCCTGTTACACAAAGTGAAGATTACCGCCGTAGCGTTCGGGAGTATCTTCTTGTGTGTCGTTGTCTGCCGCTTGATTCGCGGATTTGTGGGATTCCTTGGGTCAGGCTCATACTCGATTTTGACTTCCTCATACTCCTGCCCAAGAATCAATGTCTTCAAGCTCCGCTTCGCGTCATTGAGCATATCCGTCATCTCCCAATCATGGAACCGCTTTTCGGCACTTTTAACAGCCTCCGAAAACTCCGCCTTGCTTTGCATCCACTCATAGAAAGTCGATTCGCTTATCCCTGCCTTCTTTGCTGCATCGCAGTAATAGCTTCCGCTACTGATTGCATCTACAATGGTTCTCACCCTTTCGGGGTTATACTTAGCCTTCCGCCCGGCGTTGCTCTTTTTGTCTTTGTCTGCCATGGTGTGTAGTTATTTTTGTGAAATCTTTGATTTAACGCACTTTTGATGCAAAGGTATATAATTTATCGGATAAACCCCAAAGTCGCGGAATTTGGGCGGTTTTATGCCGTTTCCCGGCAAGCTGCTATATTAGTCCCCATTCGGCGAACTTCTCAAACCCTCCAAGGCGTTGAATGAAGGCGCGTGCGCTTTCTACGATTTCCCTGTAAGGGATGCCGGCTATTTCTCTATCCCCGATGCCGCAAGAAAGTTCAACAGGTTTTCCGCTCCGCTGCGCAAGGATATGAGCGTATATATTCACAGATACATCCGCTTTACTGAGGTCTTTACCGTGCAGCCCTCCGCCTGTGACCGCATCGCCCATGTCCGAACCCAGTTTGCGATTCGTCGCCCCGGTGTCCACGTTTGTCCCTCCAGTCCAGTCTCCGAGGGGGTTCACATCTGCCTCATGTCCCACGATGGGCAACAAGTCTTGATATGTTGCATGGCTTTGACATACGATATACCTGTCATCCGTGAGGATATATTTCCCGTCATAGGGGAAAGCCTTGTACATCCTCCTTGCGTGCGCAGCTAACCTGCGTTGCTCGTCTGTTATCGGCATGCCCCTGAAAATGCCATTATCCCCGCAACGGATTCCTTCCGCCTGATTCTTTGCCAAGTGCGCATCTTGTTGCACGACTTGCAAGTCTAAGTGCATTTCCTCCCCGGCAATACGGTCTACGATAGGCTTTACCGCATCGGGGCTAAGGGGAACGGATGATTCTGCAATAATATGGCAGTTGCCGTGCCCGATTAATACTTCCACCGCGATACGCGGGTTCTCTTGCTTTGTATAAGCCAAATCAACGATAGCACCTGCTATCCTGTCCGCAACCTTATCAGGATGCGAGGGGTTTACTTTTTCAAACATATATTTACTTCTTTGGACGTTTTACAAATAACTTCTCCCACACCACTCCCTCAGTCCCTTTGCTTGACATTCTGCTTACCGTCTTGATTGACTTCACGCAAAGGAATCGGTCAGCAGGCATTGAATACTCGCTGATATATACAGGCACGTTCAAGCTCTCTACCCAATCGTAGAATGCCTCATGGTCAAAGTCGGAGTTATTGTAGTTCGCCTTCCCCTTGTATGGAGGGTCGCAGTAGACTACATCACCGGGCCTTATCTCAATGCCGCGATAGTCGCCGATGCGGGATTCCAGACTTTGCAGACTTTCCAGTCTTTCCAGACTTTCCAGACTTTGCAGACTCTGCAGTCTTTCCAGACTTTGCAGTCTTTGCAGACTCTGCAGACTCTGCAGCAGACTCTGCAGACCGTAGATGCTCTCATAACTCTCCGGGAGTGGCATGAAGGTCTGCATTATTTCATAGTATTCTTTTGTAGGAAATGCCCATTGGCTCTTTCCGAAGTAGTGTCCGGCCATTTGCGTACCGAGCCGCCGCTGCACCTCTGCCTGTGTTAGTCCTGAAGCCTTAAGGGCGCGGAGTAGGTACTGCCGGAGTTCTTCTTCATTGCGCTTTATCTTACCCTGCAAGTTAGCCACCAGCTTGTCGTATTCTAACGAGGACTTCCATACGTTCTGAAGATACCAGCGCACATATTTCTCCTTGTACTCCGCGTGGTGATTGATGATGTCTTGCCGGCTTCCGTCTGTGATTATGCCAAACTCGCGCATCGGCGCAGGGTCTTTCCATACCAACAAGGCGTGCAGTGCGTGCTTCCACGGCTCAACCTCGCGGCTATACAGATAGTCATTCCCATTATTTCCGAAACTCCAAACGAAGCGCACATAGGCGTCGGAGTCTTTCTGGGCAGCGAAGTCCTCGCGGGAAATCCAGCGAGTTTCATTGTTGTATTTCCCGTCAATTGCATCCTTGAACAATTGCGGCAAGTCAACCACATCATTGGCAAGGTAAGACTGCCAGCGGCCAGAGAGAATAGCCGCGTGTGTCATAGCGCAACCGCCTGCGAACACATCCACAAAGCGATTGCCGGGCGGTAGCAGCCTTATGAGTTCCGCCGCCACTTTGCTCTTGGAGCCTTGATATGGCAATCCGAAGTTTATCATATTAAATTACACTTGCAGAATAGCCCCTCTGCTGCATTTCGTCAAGAAGGGCAAACTGTTCCTCTGAAGTGGGCACCTCAATACGCAGTGCGTAAGTGAAATCCCCGGTTTCTATATCATCAGGCCCGGCGGCACGGCTTCCTGATTCGCGTTCTGATATTCCGTTAGTCAGTGGTGGAAAATTGGACATCTCCCACTTTGGAGCATTCCACTTCGCAAGAAGTTCGTTAGGCCATTGCTTCAAGAGGTCTTCATCCCACTTTCCCGAATGGGTGTTATCGTTAATAAGAATGAAGTCTTCCTGCTCCTCTGTAAGCCCATGAAACAAGATAGAAGGGGCTTTCTCCATACCGAGGTATCGGGCCGCTTCGCTCCTGCGCTCTCCGCCAATGATTACGTTTTCCCCGGTGCGGTCACTCAGCAAGATTGGTCGGGCTTCGAAAAATTCGGGGTTCTGTGCGATGCTCTCCGCCAGGGCTTCAATTCCCCCGTCTACGGCTTTTCTTGGATTCTTGGGATTTGGCTTCATGTCAGCCAACGGACGATATACTATTTCCATACTCTGTGAATTTAATTTCCGCAAATATAATCGGAACCTATGTAAAAAGCAAAAACCCCCGCGCACTCACTGCGAAGGGGTTCCATAAAAATAATCCAAACAAATATGAAAAACTATTCACAACTTTTGCGGGAACGGGAAGGCTCGAACTTCCACCTCTCATTGCTTGTGCTGCTTACACTACGCCCCCCCATGAGGATAACTGCGACACAAAGGTAAATCATTTTTTCTTATCGCGCAAGTTTCTCCGTCCTGCATAAATTACGGCCAGCCATATCGCCAGCGTTACGGCCACGAGGGCAAAAAGCCCAAAGCCCGCCAATGCTAAGCATATCCAAATCATGGCCGCATCATTTTTGTCATCCGAACTACCGGCCCCTCATCCTTAATTTCTTGAAAACCGAATTTCTCGTAGAACCCCAACAGGAAAGGCTCTTTCTTTGCAGAAAGGTCTATGCGAAAGATAACGCGGCTCTGCTTGCAGTATTTTATGCACTCGCGCATCAGGGCCGTTGCTACCCCTTTACGTCTGATTTCCGGCACAACACTTAGGCCCGACAGGAAACAGACTCCGGGGTTTTCATTCTCAAACGACAGAGTTACCGCTGCGCGCCCCTGTTTGGCGGTTATCAGGATAGATACACCCCAATCCCACTGATTACAATGTTTAATTGTTTTCATTTTCTTTCTCTTTTAGGCTTTGCCCCTTTTTATCTGGTACTTTCATTTGTTCTCCTCCTTGATATTTTTTATGAGATACAACGCTAATTCAATCGCTTTCAAATAGCCCTTTCGATAGTCGTTGTTGGCTGGTAGAATGTTGTGCCGTTCATCCTCTAAACGGGATATTACACTTTCTTTGGTTCTCATATTATTCCTCCTTTCTTGCGTTAATCCATTGTTGCTTTTGGAAGATTATCATACCACTGCCTTGCTACATTAGGATACTGATAGAACAGCCTTGCCATAAACGCCATTGCGCCTTTTATTGATACGATTTCGGGATGCTTATATCTTTCCTGGAAAGTCTTTATCTTCTCGGTGAATTTCTCCAACTCCACCTCCGGCTGCTCCTGCTGGAGATACTTACACAATCTATCTGCTGCTTCTTGTGGTGTATGTCCGTCCCATTCATCAGCAGTCTCTTTTTCAGGAACTTTGAATAAATCCCAATCTTTCAACTCATAGTGATTGGAGATTTGTCCAGTCGGAAGATTAGCCATAACGATGAACCAACCACCCCCAAAGCATTCTTCTCCAGTATGATGCCGCTTGCTCTTATGAACCCATTTTTTCGGGAGGAGATTGAAGAATGCTGCATTGTAGAGCATCCGGTAATAGTAAAGTTCGTTGAAGGTATGATAACCGTCTGATACTTCACCCATATCTCGCTCCTCCTGGAGAGACTTCAATAACTCTTCCTTTACCAAAGCAACAAGTATTTCCGCTACATCTCGTTCCCATCCCTCAAGATTTCCTGCACCGAAAACCTTCTCAACGATATTATCATACTGCGGGAAGCGAGGTTTCTGCTGGAGAGAGTCGATGATTTTAATGATATCTGTGTATCCAGCATCAATCCCGAATAAAAATTCTTTACCGATTGAGCCACCCCTCTTCAGCAATTCTTTGTTTTTCTTGTCAAGCCGTTTTATCTCGGCAATCAGTTTGTTTGCGTCAATAATGTTTTCCATATTATCCTCTATTTTTTTCTGATTATCAAATCCACTTCTATACGCGTATTATCAGGGCGCAGGTCTGGAAACATATTATTTTCCAAAAGTATATATTCATCCGCTACGCCTGGGCCATGGGGCACCGTCAAAATAACCTGTCCGCCAATATCTCTTTCTACCCAGCCTTTTATTTTAAGGCACCAGTCGGTCTTGTTCTTTTTCATAAACTAAAATGTATCTGGTTGATTAATATAAGTTTCATATTGGGCAACTGCATTTTCGGCATCCTCCCTACTTAAATAAGCATTTTGAAATCTTCTCTTATCTCTCTTGGAGTTTGCAGCATATCTACCTCGGTCATCCCTATCTTTCTTGGCGATGATATGACAAGGGATAACTTCGTGTTTATGTACCGCCCAAAATACTTGTCTCATAGGCTATAACTTTTTGAGGTCGTTGTAAAGTGATTTGATTGCTTTGTCGCCAGTTGGCGGGACACCACTGTTTCCACTATACCAAGCAAGGGCTTCCATCTGCACCTCGCTGGGTTTCCAATGAGGCTGAGGGCGGAGGGATTTGAGCCTATTTTCAAGCCAAGTCACCATCTTGTTATTAGTTTCTCTTCCGCCATGAGATTCCTCGCACAGAGTTGCTATAATGCAGTTTAACATCCCCTCATCTTCTTTGTTCCATTCTGTGTGTCTTTTTCTCCATCTTTCTACAAATAAGGTATTCTCTGGAAGATGAACTGTAGTTGCCTTTTCATCATCTATGAAACAGCAACGGAATCCACCATTGCTTTCACGCATGATTACTGCATTCTTGCCATGATATTTATGGGCTGGCTGAAGTTCAGAAGGAGCATTTATCCAACAAGGGATAAGGCCCATGAATGTTTTGCCAATAGAGTATTGCTCTGCGGGCTTCTGCTCCTTCTGCCTTTCGAGGTAGGCAATCAGTTTTTCTTTAGTTATGTCATCTCCTCTGTACTTTATACCATACTTATCACAAGCACCTTTTACTATGTGAATCAATGTTTTCCTTATCCTCTCATCCTCGCTCTCCGGCTTTTCTTCGGCTTCGGAAGAATCGATGAAGGAAAGAATCTGTTGACATGTCTTCTGTTTCACTCTTTCAATAAGTTCATAAGTATTAAATCCCTGATTTTCAAAATCCTGTAAGCCTTCTTGACTTTTTCCTATAAGCCGTTCAATCTCGGCCCTTATTTTCTCGATTTGTGTTTTCTCAATCTGTGTCATAATTAGTTATTTTCTTAAAATTTCCTTTTAACGCACTTTTGCGCTTTGGGGTAAGGGTTTATCATCTCCGCTGCTAAGGCGCGAATTTGAGGGGTTTATGCGCTAAATACAACCATTCTCGCAATAATCCATATAATCAGCCCTTTCTTCCGCTGCCTTGTCTGCATATGCTTCGTCAAGATGCCGCTCCATGATGTAGTCCTCTATCGCTTCCATGAGTTCATCCGTCCTGTCCGCCTCATCCTTGAAATCCCATTCCAAGTACTGCATCCCCGAACCCCGCTCATCCGTACTCCACTCAAAGGACATCACTATTTCAATCTCCGCCTTACTGGCTGTAATGCCCAGCTCGCTAGTCTGTATCTTTACGACCTCCTCGTAGTACTCTCCCACGGCCTTATCCTCCTATCTTCTTGAATCCGCACAGAACCCGCTGCCCACCTTTGAAACCTATGAACCGCGGCCTGTCTTCTGTCTCATCGGAAAGGAAGAATTTCACATCGTCCCCCTCTACGATAACCCCCTGTTCCTGCTCCAACCACATAGCCCGCTCGTATTCGATGCCGGCCCTGAACATAGCCTGACAAAAAGCCAAAACCTCCGAGCGCGTTGCAACATCTTTCAATGTCGGCTCGATTTTGCCCATGAACAAGGCCGTAAACGCATCGCCCTCCGTCTGGGCATACATTTCCCCGCTTGCATCGCTACGTAAGGAAATAAGGGCTTTTTTGAGCGATTCTGCAACTCCCTCCGATACGAGGGGAAGCAGCTGCTCCAAATTCTTGATTGTCTCTTGTGTTTTCATACTGTTAGTTTTTTAACTTGTAGATTACTGATTCATCCCTCAAAACTTTTTCTGCGGGCATTCCGCGACATCTATCAGATTCTTCCCGCCAGCCGCGTTGCAGAAGCGGTGCGTCGTGTAGTTGCGCTTGGGGTCCAGCTTGATTTCCTTGAAGGGGCAGCGCTCGCAATACTGGAGCATCGCCTTGACCTTCTTCCATTCGTCAGTCTTCATCTTCGTACATTTTAGCAAATTCCTCCGCCGTGTCTTGGTATAGGTCCCAGCGCAAGACCTTTTTCCCTGGCTTGTAGCCGACAAGAGGAGGGTTATTTCTTGTTTCATCATTGACAAGACGCACGGAGTCCATCTCCTTGCCGGTGCACCACAGCTTTTCAAGGAGCTGGTTCATCTGCTTTTCCTTGACAAGCGCAATCGGGTAGCCCTCCCACCGCTCCACTTTGTCATACGCCTCGTCATAGTAGCGCATCAGGTGGCCGATGATGACAAATTCGTGCGTAGTCTTGACAACCCCGGTAATGATGTAGTAGTCCTCGCAGTCTTCATCATAGCCAGAATCGGAAGCCAAGCGCCCGTCATAGAGAATCTTGTCGCACCGCTCCGGGTCGTAGTTGGAAATAATGCGGCCTATCAGTTCCGCAGGATTCTCCGGGTACAGATACCGCACACCGTATTTGATTTCTTCTCTCATTTCTCGTATTTTTTGCATCTGCGCAAGAATGCGCTCTGTAATCATTTCATAAACGTTTGCCATAATTGTTTGGATTTGGGTTATTATTAAAGGCTGTTTTATCTTGGTTAATCTTCAAAAGGTTGTATATCATAGAGTTTGTAAGGCAGGTTCTCAATCCTTATGGCTGAACGTGCCTCTTTTTCTGCGGCCTTCTTGTTCTTTGCGTCAATCGCACGCATTACAGTTCTGTCGGTTCCGGGTTCTCCGTAAAAGATAATGTAAGTTTTCATATCGTTTGTTGTTTTTGTTGTTGCAAAGATACAAACAATTTTTGTATTTACAAATTTTTTTTAACTTTTTTGATTTTTTTGCATTTTTTCTCATTCTCGGCCCTGTAGTAAATGAAAGGGCGGAACCTCACGGCTGCGCCCTTTCCTCTCCAAAAACAAACGATAATGATAGAATTCCCCCTGATGGGGGCAATGTTGCAAGAGGTGCAACAATCTTTCTAATATCCCCCCAGAACAAGCTCAAGTATTACCGCCGAGCCGATTCCTGCGATTGCGCCTAAGATGTATATCGGCATCATTTCTGCAAAGTGTTTCCGTATCTTGCTCATAGAACGTCCTCCTGTAACTTTTTGCGAAGCTCTGCGCTCCTTTTTTCCAAGGTCGCCAGCTCCTTCTCGATAGCAACCTTCTTGGTGTAATTCTTAATGAAAGCCCCTGCATCTTTGAAAAGGGCATTTATTTTGTCTATACGCGTCACTATACAATCTCTTTCCGATAGCGAATTACCCCATTCTTGCTCATTATTATAAATGAAATCCTGATATGGTTTTTCGTAAAAATATATCTTTACTCCCCTGTCATTTACGGTAAATATCATACCGATATTTTTCTCATTAGCAATTTTCTCAAGGTCGTCCGCCTGAATAAAAAGGTCTTTAAGTGTGATGATTTTTTTCATATTCGTCTGTTTTATCTGGGTTAATCTTCTAAAGGTTGTATATCATAGAGTTTGTATGGCAGGTTCTCAATCCTTATGGCTGAACGTGCCTCTTTCTCTGCAGCCTTCTTGTTCTTTGCGTCAATCGTGCGCATTACAGTTCTGTCGGTTCCTGGTTCTCCGTAAAAGATAATGTAAGTTTTCATATTCGTCTGTTTTATTTGGTTATTATTAAGCCCCCGAAGGGGCCTTGGTTCTATGCTTCTACAAACTTGCAATAATCAGTGGCATCCAAATTAAAGAAATCGGCCTTTGCCCTGCGAATCTTTGCGCGTCTGCGATTCTCTTTTTCTTCTGCGCTCTCTGCGTTGAGGGCCTTATTGAACATTGCTAAAAGCTCTGAATCTGAAATTGTGCAGTAATTTGTGTTTTTCATATCGTTTGTTGTTTTTGTTGTTGCAAAGATACAAACTATTTTTGTATTTGCAAACTTTTTTTTAACTTTTTTTGATTTTTTTTAAAAATCTTCAAAAAAAAGGGGCCGAAGCCCCTTGCAATAATACATTATTTCCGTTCATACAATTCTTCAAAGGCTTTCCGCGCCATAACGTTGAAGTGATTCTCATCTACATAGACAATATATTCCCCTTCGTAGGCGTGCGAGAATACCATGCCGTATTGATTCAGGAATGTCACCTTCTCTCCGTCCCATTCCCCTCCACCGACAAAGGAAAGCACCCGCTCGATATTATTCCCCCGAACCTGCACCGCCGTTATCTCTTGCAGCCTTCGGCAGTACACCTCCCCGCCGTCCCTGTCTTTCTTGCGGAGGAGCATTGCCTGCGCCTCGCCCTGTTCATCATAATTAACCACAGCAACAAGAGTCCCATCCTGCGGAGATTCTATCTTTACAAGCCTATCACCCAGTCGCCCCCTGATAGCATCGGCCAAAGCCTTGAATACCTTCTCCTCCAGCTCCGTGGCGTTTATTAATATCGAGTACGTATCCTTCTGGAACGTTACCCTGCTGTCCCTGTCTGTAATACTCCTAATCATCAAGAGTAATTCACTATCCGTTGCGCTTAGTTTCATGGTTGATTTTTCTTTGAATTTCCTCCCACCCTTTTTTATCCATTTCAACGACCTGTGGGTAGGCCGTCAGGAAGTCCATATATACCTGTTCCAGCCGCATTCCTTCCCTGCATTTATAGGGGATTTCTATCAACCTGCGAGGGTTGCGGAAGCGGTAGGCGTATTTCTTCATGTACTTTTCCCTGTCTTTCGGGAGAATCCCCAGTTCTGCCCATTCTTCATCCGTCAGTTGTGCAGGGTTCACTATCTGATACAGTTCCACCCAGCCACAGACAACTCCGCATTCCCTTCCCTCTATCGGCGGGGATTCCAGACTGCATACAAGAACATCCCCCCGGTACTTTACCGTCCGGCTCATGAAGACCACAGAACGTGCCGCCTTCCAACGTAGCGCGCTGACTTGCTCAATCCCTCTGGTAAGCAAGTCCGCCAGCGGCTGCGCTACGCCCCATGTCATCACTTTCTTAAGCATATCAGAACGGGAAGTCATTAGAAGGGTCTGCCGGGGCTGCTTCTTTCTTCGAGATAAGGAACCGCACTTCCTTCGCTATTATTTCCGTAACGGTTCGGGTTTCCCCTGCCTGTGTCTGATAGGTGCGGTTCTCGATGCTCCCCTCTACGCATAACAGGTCGCCTTTCTTGACGTATTTCTCTACGTTCTCCGCCAACTTTGAAAACTTCACTACTACGCGGTGCCATGTAGTAACAGCCTCCGCAACCGTTCCGTCCCTCTTTGTATATCCCTTCTCTGTTGTCGCAAGAGAGAAATGCGCTTTCTTGCCGTCGTCAAAAGTCTTGACAACTGGGTTTTCCCCCACCCTGCCTATTAATATAACCTTATTCATAACCTAAGTACTCTTTTTTTAATTTGCTGATTGTCTTTTCATTCTTCGGATAAATTCGCATCCCTTCGCGGTTGCCATTCTCCCACGTAGAATGACAACCGTGGCAAAGGATATTCACGTTCCTTGCATCATGGGCCATTTCGGGATATGCCCCCCGGCTAAGGATATGCGACACGTACACGGCGGAGTACCCCCGAAGCGGACGCCCGCATTCTTCGCACAGATGCGGCCTGTGCTCCCAGCACCAACGATAGAACCGAGCGTTCGTCTGGGGGCCGTGCCCCTTTCCAAAGAACTGCTCCTGTATTTCCCTGCGAATGCGCGGTGCCAGCTCCCACTCCATGAGGGGTTGCCGCCCAGCCTTTACCGCTGCATCGTATTCTTCCTTACTTGTTATCATTCGGCTCCGGGGTTATTTTCAAAACACTTACACCGACTTCTACCAAAGTAACGACGTCTTCCATAATCTTCTGCCGCTCGATGGGGACATCTTCTTTTCCTTGGATTTCTTTGCTCCAGGCCTTGACAACCTCCACTACCTTATGAGGGGGGAAGTTGAACGTAATAACTTCTTTTTTCTTTTCCATATACTTAACTTTTTAGTTAATTTTTCAAAATCTTTGATTTAACGGGACTTTCGCGCAAAGGTATATAATTTATCGTTCCGCCTCGTCCGCGCTGAAATAGGGCCGTTTCTGCGCGATTCTCAAACAGCATCGGCATCTTCTAACACAAGATACAGATTCTCCGCGGCGAACTGCTTTGTAAAGTCTATAAGCTCCGACATCTCACACTTTCCCATATCGGACACAGACAGGAGGCCGTCTTCCTGCTGACAGGCGGGACACTGGCTCCGTATCCACTCATCCGTCTCCGCCTTCGTCTTGCGCTCTCCGAGGTCGTACAGGGCCAGTTGAACACGCGGGACGATATAACCGAAGTAATACCCTCGCATCGCTGCCGTAGTCCCTCGCGGCTCCGCCTGTATGCTTATGATAAGGCGGTTCCCGATGTTCTCTTTTAGGTAGGCATCCAGCTCCCCCCGGTACATTGCGAGAGTTCCATCCTTTGCAACAATCGCAGATAGTTTCAGTGTCCGGTTCATATTAGTTTGCGGGTTTAATTCCGAACTCCTCCGCTACTTCGGGATGTTCAGCCACTACGAATTGTACCATAGTAAGATTATACGCCTGCCCTCCCAGCTGCTCAATATACAGCCGTTCCTCTGATGACCTGCGGCTCTGCTTACCTATTACAGCGAGATATTCTTCTTTGAATTGCTCGGCAGTGTGTTCCATAAACTTCTGAATCGGATGCGTGGGAAGATGATATTTCCCCGGATTGAACGCCGTTGTAATACGCGCCGACTTCTCCGCCAGCTTGCGCTCTGTTACCTGTTGATTCAACAGAGCCTTGAGGTTCTGCAGAAATTCGGGAGTGTCGCAAATCTCCCCTACCGTCTTTCCTTGCAGGGCCTTGGTCTCCCTGACCGCTTTAAGTGCTTTCTTACTTAACATAGTCTTGATTGATTAATCTATTTCTTTGAACGAGTGGCAGCTGACTAAGCACCCAGCGGAGTTCCTTCTGGACTGCTTGCATGCCGAATGTCATAATACACAGCGCATCCGCATTCCACAAGGTTACTTTTATATACGGATATTGCGCTGCCGCCCAGGACTGAAACATCTTCTTCCGCTCGGCCTTTTCTCCTACCCCTTTCGGGAAACCGAGATGATTCTGCCACCGCTGGGGATGCGTCAGAACATAGGGGATGTCACTCACTTCAAGGGCCGCTTTTATTTGCTCGAAATTCGCGAGCATCTTCTTAATCCCGAACATCTTGCCCCCCACCAAATCCGTAGGCCGTGCAGATAACCGCTCAACGAAAATAATAGGATTCTCAAAACGACGCACAAGCGCAGCAAGCTCCGACACCTTTGTCGGCATCTTATAAACACTCGCAACTCCTGCGTCCATTACCGCAATCCCGCCGGCCTTGCCGGGGTCTATCCCTATGATTGTCATTTCACTAACGATTCTATCTCTATTCCCTGCTTGATTACCGCGTCAAATCCTGCCATTATTGAGGCCCTCCGTCGGGAAGAATACTTCTCATATAACTTGTTCTCCGTGCGCCTTGAATAAAAGGCTGCAACATCTTGCATGACTTCATCGTTGGACTCCCGCTCTACTACGGGCGCATACCCTTTCAGGAATCCAAGGAATAGTATCTCCGCAGCGGGGCTGCAATCGGGGAGCCTGTGCGTTGCCTGATACTCTTTGAACGCCCCAAGGAAGTCCTCTACGATGGCGGTATGGTACATCTTCTCATCTTCTTCGTTTCGAGGGGCCGAGGACTTCGGGAGCATCTCGCGCACCCTGCTCACTATCTCCAACCGATACTTCCTGTACGCCCCAAGGATGCGGCATATATAGTCTACCGTAAACTGCTGATAATGCCCTGTGTCCGCCGTGCCGTCAGAACGCTTCGGGAGGAAGCCGTCCAACTCTCCAGCAATGAGCATCGAGAACGCTACCTTGATGTCTTTCACGGTGAAATGCTCATAGTATATCTCCATAATATCCGCAAGGCGCGTCACAAGGTAGGCGTCTTCATTGACATTGTTCCCCCAGGCCCTGTATCCAACATCTTTTGCCACGCCCGCAATTACTGGCATTAAGTCCTTGCATAACTCTTTATTACTGCCGTACTCGCAGATTCTTTTCTCGATAGATGCAAGATACACCGCCTTCTCCTTTGCCGGAATCCTTTCGAGTACGCCGCTGTTATGCGCAATCGTCAGCCGCTGCTCCGCCGACATTCTAACTACTATTCCGCTCATGGTCTTTTATTTAAAAATGCTTCAATCGCCGTGTCCCTTATCTGGTCTAGATACGCGCTGTTATTAATGCGCTTCACTTTCCCTGCTTGTACATCCTTCCTTATCCAATCCCTAATAGTTGCAATCCATCCCCTGTTGGTGCGCTTCTTATTCTTCGTGTCGCTCCAATCGCTGACACTCCAGAAGTAAGCCCCGATGTCCACCCCCTCCAGCTCCTTCTGCGGATAAACCTTGCGGAGCTGCTCGATGTCCAATTCTCCATCTTTAACACATTCCGCATATAGTTTGGAATTTGCAAATAGTGTCATGGTTTCTTTCTTCTTATCTTCATCAGAAAAGAGTGTCGCGGGGGTTTCCGATTCTTCGGAAACTACTATACTACTAATATCTTTATTTATATCTGTATTATTATCTGGTATTGGTCTGCTGGTTTCATCGTTTCCATTTTGCGAAATCAACAAATGGAGATTCAGATTATTTAAAATGGAAATGAAGGAATCGGTAAAAGCATACCACATCGTTCTGTCATAGGCCGACTGATTGAAATTCCCTGTAACTAAAACATCTTTCTTAATTAAAGACTGGAGTATCCTGCGAATCTGCCCGGCACTCCAATAAGGAAAGAGTTTCGCAAAGGCGTCAACGGTGTTATATGTCCAATAACGGCCCTCATAGAAGAACTTCCTATTCGCTTCATTCTTGCGAATCCAGAATGCGAAGTTCTCAATCAGAATAGCCTCATCCACTCCATAAAGAGCTGCGATTTCAGTATTAAAAGAATGATTCATTTCTTAAAAAAAAGCCCCCATATTTCAATTTACTCTGGCACAGCAAATCTACTTTATAGGGGTTTTCTATATATCCTATTGATTGGTGCCAGCAACCATTTTTCGATGCAAATATAGTTGTTATTCTTGTAATAGCAAACTCTTTCCGTCTACGGGTTTAAGTAATTCGCGCATTTCTTCAAACCGCTGGTCGTTTGCGGTAAGGCTGATGACAGGATAACGGCTCGTAACGCCGGGCTTGTTACTCTTGGCAAACTTAACCGCAAGGTCAAAGACCGTCCCTGTTACCGTCTTACGCATCGCCTGTACTGCATCGAAACTCTCCCTGATATTGCGGACGCTGCTGGCCGCTCCCTTTGTAGTAAGCTGCCATACACCCACAATCCCACGTACCGCCGGAATGATAAACCGCATCGTCAGGGTAATATCCCAGCCGTTATCGTTCTCATCCTTCGGCTTTCGGGGATACCGCGCAGCAAGACGCTCCATTATATCGGGGTGCTCCGCTGCGGAGTACTCAACGTATTTCTTACCGTTCCATACTTGGAACACCTGTCCGTCCCCCGATGCCACCAGCGCACCGCTTCCGTCTCGCAACTCGTACCTCTCATTGCAGACCTTTTCGGGGTCATCATCTGGGAAGATAACCTGAATAACTCTCGGCTTTCCCTCGCAGCTTTCAAATGCCTTCTCAAAGGCCGGGGCATATACGCCCCTCGCCTTGAAGTAATCCAACGCCACCGGGTATTCCTTCCCGTTCTGGCTTAACCTCTTTTCTCCGATACCGATGCGGCCTATTTCGGGGAGTTCGAGAATGCTTTCATTTGTGTTTGGCCGCAGTATTCTTCCGCTCATGGTTATTTAGTATTTGATTAGAAATTAAGGTTATATTGAATTTTCTCGCCCACCTTGCCCACCTTAGTGAGTTCGTGGTTGAACTTGTAGTTTTGATTCCGCACCTTGACTACGACCGACCAAAGTTCGTCCTCCGACAGGTCCTTGAGCCTGCGCCATTCTTCATCTACAAGAGCACGCACTGCCTCGTAGCCGTTGTAAGCCCTTGTATCGCCACCAAAGAGGCCGGCATCAAACCGGCGGTAGAACTCCGGAAAAATCCTTTCGGAAACTTTATGCCGCATCTTTCCGTCCTTGCGCTTCTGAATCTCCTCATCCGACAGAAGGCGTGCCACCTCTTTAAACATGGCGAGGAGTTCTTCGCGCTCCACGGTGATAGGATAACGCTCACACTTCCCGTCATTATACCACTTGCCGGGGATTTTATTGTTCCCGCTGATTGCGTTCCAAAGCGGCATACATACAGTCCCGTCAGTCCTGTCTCCCTGCCAATAGATGTCGATTGAAACCCTGCCCTCGGAGTTGAGGTGGATGCCCTCGATGCCGTGCGACCAATTGTAGTTGTCGTGGACATATTCCCTGCCGAAAGAAATAGTCCTCCAGCCGTAATTCTCGCCCCAAGCGAACTCTTTGGTCGAAAGAATTTCCTTCATTACCGATGCGGCCTTATCGAGATTGCCGCTTGTCAGTACCTTTATGTATTCTGCTGCGCTCATAGTTATTTACTCGTTTTCTTTGATTTAACAGGGGTTTCGTCTGCAAATAAGGGTTTTATCGGCTCATCCTCATCCGCGCCGTCTAAGGGCTTATTTTCGCCCATTTTGACAAGCTCGGCAAGAGTCATCTCCGTAATCACTTTTGAAGTATCAAAATTATCGAGGTCTATTTCTCCCCTGATAACGGAAAGCCCATCGGGGCGGGATTCGTCTTCAATCCGTGCCAGTGCCAACAGGGCCGGCAACTTCTCAACGGCCTTGCTCCCAGTTTGGTCTTTGAGGTTGTACGTGGGTTCCTTCCGCCAGTCCTTCGGGCTGAAATTGAAAACGCGCTCGGCTGGATTATCGGGGAAAGTGTAATCCCACATTTCTTTATACAGATGCAGCTGAAGCTCGTGCTCCTCCCAAAACCCCTTGCGTCCGCTCTTGAAGTCCACGATAGCCGTCACGTCTTTCCCCTTAATCGTCATCACGCATGGCATATCCAAACAACCTGCATACCTGCGGTCGGGATGTACAAGGCTTATCTCAATAGCCAGCGGACGGACATTGTAGTCTTTGATAAACTGCGCAAAAGAGAGGACATCCTTGCGGAGTTTGTTCACGTTGTCATTGAAGAACCCTTCGGGAAGGTGGTTCTCTTCCATAAACCTGCGCATCGTCAGGGGAACGAGGTCGAAGTTATACTTCCGACTGATAATGAGCTTCTCGAACTCCATATGCATCAACGTACCATAATACGCAGCGAGGTCTCGCTTTTCAAGGGCCTGCTCTTTGCCGTTGTCGAGCATCCAGTCAATGAGCTGCGGACTGGTAGGCATAACGTTGCGTAGGAGTGTCGTTACACTTGGATAAAATACGGCTTCCCCTCCTTCCTCAAATCGGTAGTAGTAACGGTATCCTTCTGAATCCAATCTGTAAACGCGGTAAGGAGGGAGCCGCAGTGCATGCTCATCGAAGAAAACGGCTTTCATTTCTTCGATTGTGAAACCGGGAGCAACCTCAACGCCCTGGGCCTTGTCTGCTCCGTCATTCTTAATTCTCTCTTTAATCATAATATATTACTGTTAATTGGTTAGTCAATGCCCAGCAGGAAGTCCGCGCTGCATCCGCACTCCTCGCAGATTATCTTTATCCATTGAGGGGGAATGTACTTTGTCCTGCCCATGCAAAGATTAGACATGTTGATTTTTGCCGCATGAACAGAACTGTCAGGCCATATCCTTTGAGCGAGCTGCGTCTTCGTAATCTTGCGCCCTGAGGTCTTAGCCGCTGTAATTGCTTCTTTGATTCTTAACATACATTTATCATTTTAGAAAATATCATCATAACAGTTATCATCAATGAGAAGGCACCTGCAAAACGCCTCAACTATCCTGTCTGGGATAAAGGGGAGTCCGAACAGGCCCTGAAACAAGACGTTTATCTTGCAGAGCATTTCCCAGCCGCTGGCCCCTTCGCTGATTACGTCCTTAACAGTGTAGCCACACACTCCGCACTCGTTAATCTGCGCCTGCATTTCTTCGCTTACGGCCATGACAGGCTCAAGGGCTGCACCGAACTTCTCTGAAAGGGAGAGCATCGTCTGCCCCACCTTGCTCCCTTCGGGAAGAAACGCAAACACTTCCCGGAAATCATCATTAATAAATAGTCTCATAATATCCTGTTCTAATAATAATAGAAACTTACTTTGATACCCCTGCGGAGCTTGCAAATAACCTTGTCTTCGCAAGAATTGAATGCCCTGTCAAGAAGCCTGTTCGTCAGTCCTGCATCTCCAATGTATTCAAGCATCCCCTTAACTCCTACGAGGGTGTTTACCTTGCTCCCGTTGAAAATCCCACTGACTTTGATTTTGAGATTATGGTTAATCTCGCGTGTTGTGTACTTAAGTGTTTCCATATCGTTTGTTTTTTTACGTTGCAAAGATACAAATAATTTTTGTATTTACAAACTTTTTTGAAAGAAATTTAATATCTCCATCTTTTCAGCATCGGGCAGGAAACCTCCGATTTGCCCTTATTTCGCTAAAATCTTCGTTTTGGCGCGACTTTGCATTAAAGGCGAGTAATTATATACCCCGAACCCATTCTCGCGATTTTAGAGGGGTTTTTGTGCGTTTCTCTTGTTATTCCAATTCTTTTGACTACCTTTGCACTTAAACTCATAATATATTACTGGTTTCTTGAACGCGGTGCCGCTGGGGTGTTAAGCCCCGGCGGTTCTGTATATAGAAAAATCCGCCCGTGTTTCACAACAGAGGCGGATTACCTGAACAAACTATGTCTAACTCCAATGCAAATATACTACTTTTCAATAAGAATATGCTCAAACCCTAATATCTTATTGTGAGGATTCCTGCTAACGATGTCCACTTTCCGGCTTTTTACCTTGTTTGTTTTCCATAGGAACCCCAAAAACCTCTTATATTTCACCGTTTCGGCAATCAGAATGGAATCCCTGCACCTCATCTGCCCTTCAAAGGCGGTGTCTGTGTAGACCCCACTGAAGTCATACCAAGCATCCCCGCAGGAGACGGCCTTTGCTGGCACCTCAACGGAATCGACAATGACGATTGTATCACGAGGGATGGCCCTCAACCGGGCAATCAACTCACTTTGGGCGGTTGTAACCGCTTGCAGGGAGCCGTTCTTGGCCTTCAGCGAGCGAATCAGGCGCGCATCTTCGGCCCGGAACCGCTCATATTCCGCCAAATTAAGCCGCAGCGCGTCTATTTGGGCGGCATTGAGGCTGTCTCGCGTTTGATAGGTCGTAACGTTGCTCAAAAGGGCTTCTGTGTTGCTCTTATAGCGGTCTTTCTCCGCCCTTAGGGCCTTGTTAATGCGGTATTGGATGAAAACAACGGACATCAAGACGATAACCGCGAAGGCATAGGCCCCATATATCTTCAAATTTCTCATAATTCAACCCCTCCAAGGGCATTTGCCCACTTTTCAGTATAGAACCAGTAATAATCTTGCGTTGTATGGACGCGGCAGTATAGATTCCACAAGCCGGAGGGCAACCCGATTACAAGCAAATACAACGGCCCAAGGATAAGGGACTGAAGGGTATGTCCGTACTCATGGCGCAAGCGCGGTTCTGTCTCCGAACCGAAATAAATGAAGATGAAAGTGCCGAGCGATACGTTAAGAAAGGGGATTTCAACAAACGCCACGCGTGCAGACCTGTACGTAGTCGCGGCAACGGTTTTCGGTAGGACAAACAAAGCAATCAACAAGCCGAGCAACAGCTGGGGGAGCTGCCATGCCACCACCAGAGCGGTGAAAATGAATCTGTAAACTTCTTTCATAGTGTTGTGATATTTTCTGCAAATATAGAAAAAAGAACGCACCTCCGACAAGGTGCGCTCTCCGATCAGTAGTAATGCCACATGACGTTCTGCGTCAAACTGGGAGAATTGTCCGCATGGACATAGGTCTTTCCGATTCCGATTCTCCTGAATCCAACATCAAGAAGGGCCTTGACAACCTTCATGCGGTTGGCGTTGGAGTTACACCGAATATCAACGGCATGGCCAGTCGTATGTGCGCTTAGACCGCTGCGCCCTTTGCTCTTTTCATAAGGGACGGAACGATATGCGCTGTTCAGCACAAACGGAATCCCTGCACGTTCTCTTGCCGCATCGAGCATATCCAAGAGGGATTGCTGCATGTCTTGCATCGAACAGGAAGGAACGCACCGCTTGAACTCCCCTTCGGAAAAATACTTTGCACTATTCGCCATCTTTATCTTTCAGTTCACGTTTAATTTTCTCAACCTTGCGGTTACCTGCATAATTGATTCCAAGGATAGCCCCGACGAGCGTGCAAATCTCTCCGAAGGCCGTAAGCACGGAGGCGTGTATCTCCCCCGTGGGGGAAACACAGAAGCCCGCCACCAACAAGCCGCATCCGAATACGATTAGGATGCAAGCAAGGTAAAACTCATATATGGAAGGTATTGAGGTTTGCATGGCTAATACTCGGCTTCCATAATCCCGTATGTCACCCTGCCATCATCAACGAAGGCGAATATAATTACTAATTCCGCGGAATTTACTTCCGGTTGGTTGCTGGGGTTAAGCCCTGTTTCGATAATACCATAAGCTTTCAGGACTTTTGGGTTCATGGCTCTTCCATACCTCTGATTGAGGTAGTGATCAACAAATCCCCATATCCAATCTTTCCACTTATCATAATCAAAAACATTAACAGGATACATGACATCAAAGAAACCCCCTTTAGATACTATACATGTTGGATTTATAAAATTCTCCGGTAGCTCATCTCCAACATGGGTATCCTCGCCTCCAGAATATACGTAAGCCCTGTAGGGACGGAAGGAATACGTATTATTCGAATACCTTATCTGCATATAACAAACTTCTCCACTATTGGGTAATACTGCTATCCGTCCGAAAGAGGAAAGAGTATAACAGGAAAGAATTTTACTTATCTTGTATTCTCCGGCTTGTCGTTCTATAAAATCATCAAAAGCTCCAGAGCAAAGAGCATGAGCAAATGGAATAATAGTGCCGGGTAGAGCCGTGCCTTCGTTTGCCGTGATGGAAAATAGGTCATTTATCATGAAATGCCTACCCGAAGGAAGTATCCAGCATGCCGCATAAGAAGAACCATGAAGGAAGAAGAAGACATCTACCCCCAGCGCATCGACACGGAAGGTCGCCCACTGGATATTGCTCCCCTGTCGGCCGCTGAAAAACATATAGTTCTGCGCAGCGACACTTAGGCTGATATAGGCATCATCCGGGTCGAACTCCATTCCGCCTACCTTTCGGCCGCGGATATTCTCATCTGCCGTGCTATTCCGTCCGTAGGTAATAGAATCCGAGCCGATTATCTTGAGCACCTGCGCACGGATGGCGGCATAGGTGTTGGACACTCCGAGCATTTCTGCGAGGGTGGCATTCGTACCGCCTGTGCCTACCTCTTGATAGTGTACAGGGAGTATTCCCGACCAGAGCGAGGTAACAACCGCCGAGGGGAACTTAACGCCCGGAGGAGTAACCACTGGAGCATCGAGGCCCTCGAATTTATAGTTGGAGCCATTGTCCTGCGAGGATAACTCCCATATTCTGCCATCAAAGGAATACGGTAGACGGATACTCCGCACGCCATTGTCGGAATCATTGTTGCAGCCGATAATCTTGTACTGCTCAACGATGTCAGGAGACATAACATAGTCTCCACTGCCCGAAAGCGACACGTAGAGAATATCATCGAAGTTCCCGGCAAGGAGGTCCACTCCATACTGATAGAGGGAATCGCCAATATTATCCCCCATGAACTCGCCGGCAATAAGCCGACTTCTCATAAGGAAGTGGCGTCCTTTCGGAAGGAACATACAACCGCAAGAACCCTGCGCTCCGTCTATAAAGAACGAGAGAGAGAAATCGGGGAAATCAAAACAAACGCCTTGGAATGTTGCGTCCG
>OMVB01000011.1 GCA_900314395.1 uncultured Prevotellaceae bacterium
CGAGGGTTCCGATTTTGTCCTTTGCGTGAATCTTGTTCAACTGTTCGTCGCGGTTGAACCAAATTGCGATGTCGGCGAGTTCGGACTCGGATTCAACACCCTCGAGGAGGTTGTCCTTGACGGTGTAAATCGCGCGGTACGGCTTGTTGTACTGCCCGGAGTTTGCGGTTGCCTCGTAACCCTGTATGATTTCGTCCCAAAAAGGAACGGCGATAACGGTAATTCCGTTGTACGTTCCCTTTTTGATACCGTCGAACAGGGACTCCCACTGCATTTCGGAACCTTTGTTGTTCTGCTTGATGTCGCGGTCGAGGGCGTCCTTGAACGCCTGTGTAATATAAATTACACCGTTGGGTTGCTGACGGAGGACGAGGGGTGCGTCCTCAATGAGGGCGTCCATAACACCCGTTGCAACTCCGGCGACTTTCATTGCGGCCTTTTGTGCGGCCCACGAGGTTTCCGAATTCGCGGCGATTGTGGTGTGACGGGCGTTGTCGGCGGCGACGATTGCGAACAGGCGTTTCCACAGTCCGTCCGTAACGGTGAACTTGGAAACGTCGGTTCCGGGTTTGAGGATACCGCCGTCGGCGACTACCTTTGCGGCCTTGTCACCGAACCACACGAAACGGAGTAACATTTTACGGATTGCGAGTTCGAGTCGAGGCATAACGATATGGTCGACGTAATCGGAACCCGTGAGGTCGGCGATGTCCGTTCCGGTTTTCATTGCCACCTGTGCGAGGGTTCCCTCGAGGTCGGCGTAACAAATCTTTTCGGCGACCTCCCACTCGGGGATGTCCCACGTCTTTTCGGAGGTCGACATAATGTCGTTGTCGAACACCGGGTTACATTTGGTTGACGCCTTACCGATAAGGCCGAACTCACCAACGAAACCGACCTTTTCGCCGTGTTTCTGCTTGGGGAGGACGTTTACGAGTGCGCCGATTTGGTCGGCACCGAGGACGGCGAGGAAAATAAGTTTCCGGAGGTCCTTAACCGCCCCGTTGTCGGGGGTGAGGTTTGAAAAATTGAGTCCTGTTGAGGCCATAATTGTAATTGTTTAATTGTTAATGATTTTCTTTGTCTTGCGGTCGATTATTCGCCGCCCTTGTTCTTTTCCTCGAGGGCGCGGAGGCGTTTTGCGACGAGGGATTCCTTGACCTCGCCCTCTTTGCCGCCTTTCTTGCCGGGTTCCTTGTTTCCGGCGGCGGGTTTGTAGTTGGATTTTGCGGATTTCAACCACTTAATACCGCCCGCGACGGTTACGAGGTTGAGGATTTCGAGGTCCTCGGGGGTTTTTGCGGCGGCCTTTGCCGTTGCAAGTTCGGCCTCGAGTTCGGCGATACGGTTGTTTGCGTCGGCGAGGGCCTTTGCGGTTTCGTCGTCGTCGTTATCGTCGTCGCCGCCGTCGCCGGAATTGTCCTCGGCGTCGCGGATTTCGGTAATTACACCGTCCTCGACAACGATTGTCTTTCCGTCGGGCATTTTGTGTTCACCGTCCGGGGAGGCGGAGTCGCCGACGGCGGGGTCCTCGCCCTCCGGCTTGTCGATTGTGATTGTTCCGCCGTCGGCGGTGTTGAGGTCGTACGCGACCTTTTCCTCTTTAACCTCGGTATTGAGGCCGAGGGCCTTTCCGAGGGCCGCGAACGCGGTTGCGATTGCGGACTTTTTGGTTTCTTTTGACATATTATTTTGGTTTTTGGGATTATGTGCGTTCCATTCCTCCGCCGTCATACGGCGTTCGCCGATTGCCTCGGCCGATTTCGGCGCGGTTATTTCGTGAATGAACCCGAGTTCGAGGGCCTTTTCCGGTCCGAAATAGGTTCCCGCGTTCATTTGGGCGTCGAGGACGTCGCGGTCGGCCCCGGTACGTTCCACGTAAAAGGACAACATTTTCTCGCGTTCGACCTTGAGGTCGGCGGCGATACGTTCGAGGTCCTCGGCGTGGTACGCGCCCGCGAGGGTGTACTCTGGAATGTAGGGGTCGTGAATGAGTAACGAGGCGTGAGGGGCGGCCCGGCGGACCGACGCGGCGCAAAGGATGATTGTTGCCATTGACGCGCATTGTCCCTCGATTGTCGCGATTATCGTTTTTCCGGTCGCCCGGAGTTTGTCCGTAATCGCCCAACCCTCGGTGACGTCGCCCCCCGGACAATGAATCCGGAGGTCGATTGTATCGTCCTCGGCCGCGATTGATTGGATGAATTCGTCGACCGATGAAAAGGACACACCGTCAATTCCGCAAAACCACAGGAGGTCGAGTCGTTCCTCGTCCGCAACAATTGGGTTGTAAATTTTGAGAATTGCCATTTTTGAGTGTTGTTAACTGTTAACGTTGCAAAGATATAAACAAATGTGTACGAAATACACACCCCGGAGTAAAAATCGACTGACAACGGTTTGTCACTAATCGCCCGGTATTTGCGACCTAAACCGCCGTACAACGCGCCAAACGGACCGTTCCGATAATTGGTATTGCCGACAACAATAATCGACGACGTACGCCGTTTTTAGGCCCTCGGACCGGAGGCGGACGAAATCCTCGTACAACTCGATATTCTTGTAATCCTCAATCGCGACGCCCGCCGAGGTTAATTCCCGGAGGACCTCGGCGTTCGCCTTGATTAGTTCGTAAACGGTCTTTTTCATACGCGGTCGGTGTTATACGTCCCCGAGGGTTTCCACGACGGACACGCGGGATTCGACGCGGCGGATTTCGTCGACGCCGACCCGGAGGTTGAGGGCGGACACACCCCGGGCGACGGCCCGGGCGAGCATTTCCTCCCCGGCAACCTGTGTCGCGGCGGTCCCGGCCTGTATTGGTACGCCTCCTCCCAATTGGTTGAGGGCGGAGTACAGGGGCGCGAATAAGGATGTCGACAACGCATTGTTGACCGACTCCCCGGAGGACAACCTCGCCGGGACGGAATCGGACGTCGTGGTCCCCGGCCCGGCGACGGAACCACCCCGGGAGAATCCGGGCGCGGACGGGATTTTCGCGCCCTTGACGGTCTTAATCGCGGAGGTTATGTTCGCGAGGACGGTTGCAACGGTCGTCGCAATCGCAACGAGGTTCGCCGGGTACGGAACGGACATTGCTTGGGCGGTTCCGGCCGCGATTGCCTTTCCGGTGTTGATTGCGATTTCCGCGAGGGCGAGCATTTTTGCGAATTGGGCGATTCCCTCGTTCTCCTCCCCGATTTCCTCGAACAGGCCCGACAACGCCCCGGTGACGGTTGCCATTGATTCGAATTTCGCTTGTTCGATTTCGACCTCGTAATCCGCGAGGGCCTTTTTCGCGTCGACGTACGCCTTTTGCGCCTCTAACATTCGCGCCTTGAATTCGGCGTCGGATTCCCCCTCGAGTTGGTGTAACGTTTCCAATTCCTTTTGTTTCATTTCCACCTCGAGGGCGAGGGTGTTTTCGCCTTGAATCGCGAGTTCGTTTATACGGTTCTCGTAATCGAGGCGGAGGGCCTCCCGGGTCCGTTCGATTGCAAGGTTCGTATATTCGGCGTTGAGGTCGGCGGTTTCCTTTGCGTACTTTTCCCGGATTAGTTTCTTTTGTTCCTCGGTAACGCCGACGGCGTGTAATTCGTTCGCCTCTTGGATTTGGAGTTCCTGTAACCGGAGGTCGTATTCGGCCTCGGTTCCCTCTTTGACGGCCGCAAGGCGGAGGGCGATTTCCTGTTGTGCGGTCTTATAACGGCGGTCCCACGCCTCCCGGTCGAGGCGTTCGAGGTTCCGGTTGTGTTGTTCCTCGGCGAGGGCGATTTGTTTTTCAATCGCGGCCCGGGCGGTCGCGGTCAAATTCTTTTCCGTGTCGAGGCGTTTTTGTAGGTCGGCAATTTGCCGGGCGTACCGTTCGTTTTCCTCGGCGAGTTCCCGTTCCCCGGCGTCCCGGATAAGGGCGATTTCGGCGTCGGTCGCGGCGCGTACGGCGTCGAGTTCCGCCTTTGCGCGTTCCTCGCGGCGTTTCTTTGCCGAGGACCCGGCCGATTTCCTCGCGTCGGCGATTTGCTTGTCCCGGGCGGCCTCCAAATTCATTTGCAAGACTAACATTTCGTTCGCGGTGATAACGCCCTCGGCCCGGAGGAGTTTTAATTGCTTGACCTGTTCGGCGAAATTCGCGTTCGCCTTGATTGTCGCATACTCAACCTCGCCGATTGCCTTTTTGAGGATGTCGTCCCGGTACGACGACACGACCTCCCGGAGGTGGTTTGCGGTGTCGTTCAACGCGGATTGGTAATTCTCCTCGGCGGTCTTTTTCGACTCGAGGGCGTCCTTGTATTCGTCCTTGTCCTTTTTGTACAGTTTCGCGGCCTCCTCGAAATGTGCGTTTTGCTTATTCGACAAATCCCGGAGGAGGATTAACCGTTGATTCGTGATTTCCTCGTCGGACTTGCCGAGGGCCTTTAATTTGTCGAGGTGTTCGTCGTACTTTTTCGCGAGTTTGTCGAGTTCCTCGCCCTCTTTCTTGAAATTCTCGCGGGCCTTTTCTTGCGACTTGCCGAACAGGTTAAACGCCTTGACGAGGCCGTAAACGGCGGACACGGCCCCGAGAATGAGGGATATAATTAAAACAATCGGGTTCGCCTTTAACGCGGCGTTGAACAACCGGGTCGCAACAGTCGCGGCCCCGGTCGCGGCGGCCTCCCCGGTGAGGGCGGCGGCGTTCATTGCGTTTGCTTTTGCCTGTAATTTGGTCCGGGCGGCGTTGACGGTCTGCATTACAATTGATTGCGATTGTAACATATTGACAACCTTTTGTAACGCCGTGAGGGTCCCGAGGGTTATTGTTATAACCTTGAACGTTTCGTTCAATTCCTTATTCTCGAACCCGAGTTGATTTGCGAGGACGGAATATTGCGTCCACATTCCGAGGAGGGATTGTGTCGACGCAATCATTGTATCCAACCCGGCGGTATCGGACGAGGCCGCGCCGATTTGGGCGTTGACGTCCGCAATTGCGTCTTTCATTTGGGCGGCCTTTGCGGACAACTCTTGGAATTCGGCGGAATCCTCTTGTCCGGCGAATTTCATTGCGGTTAACTGTTGGACGAGGTCCGCGAGTTGCTTTTTGAGGGGTTCGACCGCGCCGGGGTAATTTCCGACGTTCCGGTAAAACCGTTCGGTTTCCTCCTCGGCCGTCTTGAGTTCGTTTGTAATCGCGATAATCTCGGCGCGTTTCTTTTCCCCGGCGGCCCCGTTCCGTTCCTCCCGGGACAACGCGTCGTATTCCTTTGTGAGGTTCGACAATTGCGCCCGGAGGGACCGGAGGGAACCCTCTTGTTCGTTTTCCTGTTTGATGTTATTTTGAATCTCTTTCGAGAGTTCCCGAATACCGCGTTTATACTCTTTCTCGGTTTCCCGGAGGGCGATTAACGAACGGTTCCGTTGTTCGAGGGTGATTTCCCCGTCCTCGAATTGTTTTTGTACGTCCTGTTCGGCCTCTTTCACGTCGAGGAGGGCCTTTTCGTATTCCTCAATACCTCGGACCGCGTCGGCGTAATTGGTTTCGATGTGGACGACCTTTGTTATTGTATCCTGTGCCATTGTGAAAAGGGTTTAATATACTACAATTGTGAATCCTAAATCGTCGACGAGGCGGGCAATTCCCGATTGTGCGTAATATGCCTCGGCGGTCCCGGCGGGAACGAATATTTGTTTCGTCGTCGCGGGTAAATCGTCCCCGGCCAAATGAAACGCGGAGTAATCCACCTCCGGAGGCGTGGTCCCGTAAAACCGTATCGTCGTGAGTTTGTAACAATGTGCGAACGCGGTTTCTCCAATATACGTTACCGAGGCCGGGAATTCGACCGTTCGGAGTTCGTAACAGTATTCGAACGATTGACGCGCGAACACCTGTATTCCGTCCTCGAAATAGAATTGACGTATTTTGCGGGCGTAATAAAACGCCTTGCGGGAAACCTCGCGGGTTCCTTTCGGCAAATAGAACCACCCGATATTGTCGAGGGACCAAACGCCCGTGCGGATTTCCTCCGATACGCCCGAAACCGTGTCGCCGACAATCGCGCAATCGGTGAATATCGCGTGTCTACCGTACCCCGTCGAATTCGCCTTTGAACATATCGAGGACATATCCGACCCGGTAATCGTCGCCCCGAACATTGTTTTAACAACGAGTCGACCAACCCAACCCGTCGGGCAATTCTCGACCCACGTTTCGCCGTTGTCGGTTGAGTATAGCAACGACGCAAGGACGGAACCCGATTCGGGGAATTGCAATAATTCGACGGTGCAAATATCGTCGTCGCCTGTTTGGACGGAAATAATCCCGTAAAAACGGCCGTATTGCTTGAGGTACACGGGGCGCGTGAAATCGAGTTTCAAAAGTTCGAACTCGGTTAACCGGATTTTCTCGGTTATCGTAATCGCCGAGTTGAGGACCCGGGACAACGACCCGTAATATTTCGCGATAAGATTGTCAAACGTAATCGGGAGGAATCGCCCGATTGCCTTGTCCCCGGAGTGTTCGACCGTGCCGTCGGAAACGATTTGGAGAATTCGCGGTTTTAGGTTGCTCGATTCAACCTCGGTCCCGTCGTCGTTCCATTTGTATTGCGGGATTAACGCGCCGACGAGGTTGTTGTTGTCCGGGTTGACAATCGTTTCGTCCGAGGGCGAGAACGGGAGTTTTATTACGTCTTTCCTCGGCTCGAGGGCCTCGTTGTCGATGAATATTTCGCCGTCGCCGGATGTCTTGACGGTGTCGTCCTCGGCGTACCGGAAAAAGTTTCGGCGGGCGTAATCCCCGAGGGAGAACTTGACCCGTTCCGGTTCTCCGTCGTTGGACCGGATAACACGGGACGACCAATCGACCGCCTCGCCGCGTCGGTCGAGGAGGTTGTCGAGGGTTACGAACTTGAGTTTGTCGGCGACCCCGGACGGGACCACGAACAAACCGTACATTGCACAAAGGGCCTTTACGAAATCAATTTGTTTGATGTCCGGGAGGTTTCCGTTGACCCGGAAATATTGACCGAGTTGTATGTCGACCTCGGTTGCGGGCGGGTACAAATACAGGAAATACGGCGAAACGAACGTGTCCGTATTGGAGTAATATTTGTAAAATTCGGTCGCGTTGTCAACGCGTACCAACAACGCGAGTTCGTCGCCGGGTTTGACCTCCGCCTCGTACGTGTACGATACGGTTGTAACGTAATAATCCCACCCGGTCGACGAACCGACCTTTTGACGACTCACCCGACACGGAACCGTCTTGATTTTCCCGTCGTTGATTCCGAGTTCGAGGAGGGGCGTTCCCGGGAAATCCCGGTTCGGCCAACCGACCGCCGTTTGAACCGAGAGGTAAATATCAAACTTGATTTTTCCCTCGGTTGCGAACTTGATTGCGGTTGCGTTGACGGACCCGCCGAAAAACAATCCGTAACTCTTTGTTTCCGTAGTATAATGCGACGAGGACGGGAGGGATAAATACAACCCCGCGTAACGTTGCATTGAATTTTTGTGTTCGTTGTATCCTGTGACCGTTGCGGACAACCTTTGTTGTTCGGAGGTTTTCCTCGTCAACATTGGAATTGCGAGTCCTTGAAAGATTCCCGCGCGGACGTGTTGTCCCGGTTTGGAGTCCATAAACCCGGCGGGGAATTCGAATGTAATTCCGTTTTCGGATTGCATTTTCAACAGGAGTCGCCGGGCCGACATAACCGGATGTAACGATATTTTTTGTTTTGCGGCCGCCGACATTGTTTCGGCCGAACCGAGGCCGCAATCGTAATCGACGTAATACAAAAACGAGTCGTCCGGGAAATAATAATCGTCGGCGGTGTCCCCGTTGTAACAGGTCGCGAGGGATACGGGGTTGTTCCAAATTTGATAAATCGTCGAGAAATCGAGGTCCTTAATCGACAACCCCGAGTCCACCCACGATTGAAATTTTGTCATTTCGCCCCAATACAACGCGATTTCGTAATTCTCCGCCGAGTCGAGGAGGACGGCCGTTGCGTCGGAAATGATTTTGACGCCGTTTCGGGAGTACGTCGCCGCGTGTTTGCGGTAACGGAACAGCGAGTCGTACGAGGGCGCGGTTGCGTGGTCGAATATCTCCCGGTTGCGAATTGTTTTCGGGAGGGAAATTGTTTGCGAGTTCGAGGCGGTAATCTTGGAAATATCGCCTAAAAGGTTGGATTTGAAATTCAACACAATTCGGGTGTCCGGGGACATATAGACCCGGCGTCCGTCAATAATCAATTCCTCGGTTTTCATATTACAACGATTGTGTTAATTGGGTCGGTTCGACTATTGCGACGGTGAAATCTTGCCGGGGTTTCGTGGACTTTGCGACGGTTCCCGGGGCAACGTTGACCCTGTGCCATTGCGGGATGTCGTTTGCGTCGTACCCGTCGAACATATCGACGAACGGGGACGAAACGACGGACAACAGGAAATCGAATGTTTCCCGGTCAACGGATTTCGCGCCGAGGTTGCGGGTTTTCGACCGGGCGAACGATTGCCGGACGTCGGTTCCCCTGTTGAGGTTGTCCTCGTATATTAGCGGGTTCCGGAGTTCGGCCGCAACGAACGACGACCCGGTCACGGCGTCGGACGTCCCGAGGTCCTTAAACAACCAATAACAAAACCTCCCGAGGTTGTCAATCCAACGCAAATAAACGCCCTTTTTGCAATCGGCGGGGGTTCGGTCGATGTCGACGTCGTACGTTACGATTCCGGCCGATTCAACGTCGTTTTCCGTGACATAACCGAACGGTTGCGACAACCGGAAATTCTTGTCGATTGTGAACGGGTCGATTAGTTCCTTGACGTTGAGGAGGCGGCGGTAATATCCGGAGGCCCGGAGGGGCGAGGGCGCGGGGATTTCGTCCGTTGCGAAATTGACTCCCGGGCGGTCCGCCCCGTCGACGATAAGGTTAAACGCGTCGCCCCTCTTGACGTAAAAATCGAGGGTGAACGGGTAATTGATGAACCAACGACGGCGGATGTTTCCCCCGGTGGACTCCCCGCGTTCGATATTGCCGAACACGGCGTCAACGGTGAAACTCACAACAACGACCGTGTTGTCGTTTGCGTCCTTGTACGACACAACCACGTCGGCGGACTGAAAATTCGGGTTGACGAGCCACATTCCGCCGGAGTAATCCACGTTGTCGAGGGCGCGGTCAACGAACGCGGTTTGTAGAAAACGCCGGATGTCGAACACAACCTCGTTGTTGTACACGGCCCGGAACTCGGTATAAACCCTCGCGTCGATGTCGGCCAATTGGACCGTTACAACGTCCGGGACGTACTCGGCCGTTCCGGTTTCCCACTTGACCCGGACGATTGCGGGAACATTCGCAAAATGAACGGTATTCGGATATTCACAAACCCGTTGCCCGGATTGATTTGTTATTCGTCGCATATTTATTGATGTTTAATTGTTGATTGTTCGGAGTATTGATTCGGTCAATTGGACGTCGAACAGGCCCGCAAGACGGGAGGCGACGTTGTCAAATGCGACCGGGATTTCGTTTGAGAATATGTCGTCGCGGCCGCCGTCCCGGAACAGGGCGGAACCGGACGTCATTATCTTTGTCGCAACGCCCCACGGGGAGTCGAGGTTGACGCCCTTTGTCGCGGCCCACCCCTCGACGACCTCGATAAACCATTTCGGCGCGGACGGGTATTCGGAACCGTCTTTCCGTAACCGGGTATGAATCCGGGACCACGGCCGGGAACCTGTTTCGAGTCCGGCAAAATACGCCCTCGCGTCGAGTTCTCCGGTGGCCCCGTCCGGGGTCGATTCCACGTGAACGACAATCGACTCAATCGTCCGCCCAGAGGCGCGTTGCCCGGCGGCGATATGATTTGCGATTATTCGTTCCTTGAGGCGTCCGAGTTCCTCGTTGAGGATGTTTTCGGCGGTTGTCCTTGCGTCCATTGGTTCCGGGGTTTATTCGACACACACGCCGACGGCCTCGACGACCTCGGGGGTAATTGTGAAAATACAAAGGTTCGCGTCGAGTCGGTCGAACGACACGGAATAAGGGACCCGGCCCTCGATGTGTTCGAAATATCCCGTCGCGTTCATACGGGCGACGAAATCGGCCGCAATACCTTTCAGTCGTTCAACAATTGTTTGCGCCTGTTCCCCGGTAAAATCGAGGGGCATTGCGTCGGCAAATGCGAGGAGGGTTTGCGGGGAGTCCTTGAGGAATCCCGTTGAGGTGAACACCAACCCGCCGGAAACGGGTTGCACATACAACAACGCCGGGAGGGTTGACCCGTCGTCGGCCTTAACAACGCCGTCGCGGTCGCGGCGGTATTTGTCAAACCGGAGGTTCGCCCGGGGCCACGTTTCGCACATATACGACAACCCGGCCTCCCTTGCGATTTCCGCGATTCTTTGTTCAATTGTGGGTGTTTGCATACTGTTATTTTTTGGGTTTGAGTTTCGCGTTGACAACGTCCCGGAGGCGGCGTTCGTACGCGTCCCGTTCGGCGTCCATTTTCATACATTGATAGACCCGCAACCACGGGACCGACAACGCGTCGTCGTGGTTGGTGTAACCCATACGCCGGGCGTACCAATCGACGAGGCCGAACGGCCCGAAATCGAGGTCGTTTACCCCGGCGGCGAGTTCGTCCTCGTCCGGGGTGTGTTCTATTGCCTTGAATAGTTTTCCGATACGTTCGAGTTCGCGCGTAACGAACGCAAGGAACCCGAACACCCGGTCCGCCCTCGTCCGGAGAATCCACGCGGCCGGGCGGCGCGTCTTGAGGACCGTTCGGGCGACGATAACGATTGAATCGCCGTTCGACGTTCCCTCGATTTCCTGTAACCCGAGGAGTTCCCCGAACGTGAGGCCGTCGAGGGAATCCGGGACACGGCGACCAAACAGGCGGTCCGGCCGGGGTTGGTGGTTTAACCACGCCCGGGAGGACGGCGTCAACGCCTTTTCAATCCGGAGAATCCGGGCCGTTGAGGGTATGTTCGTTTTCCTGTTCATATCGTCGTTAATTAAGTTTCGACACGTGGACCCTCGCCCCTCGGACTTGCGGCCGAATGTAATATATCATTCCCATATTGAGTCCGTCGAAATAGTCCGGGGAGTGTCCGAGAATCTTTTTTTGTTCCGTCTTTTCAATGAGGCGTTTTTTCGAGGTGTCCGCGTCGATGTCGTGGGCGACTAAACACGCCTCGAGTTCCTCGGCGATTCGTTCCCGTTCCTCCGGGTCGTCGCAATCAATGTGTATTTGTCGGTTGTTTATGAGTTCCGCAAGTTTGAACGCACATTCCGATTTGAGGTTGTAATATTGCTTGTTGTACGCCCGTTCTCCGCCGTGAAACTCGGTAATCCCGACGAGGTACGAGGAAAGGTAATCCCCGAGGCCGTCGGAGTCCGCGACGATTTGGGAACGGCCGACGCCGTACGACCGGGAGAGGTCCGCGAGGGAATCCTCAATTTCTTTCGAATTCGCCTTGTCGAGTTTGATTCCAACCCGAACGACAAGACCATTCCATTTCCACGCGATAAACTTGTCCCGGCCCCGGGTCGCAAGGTCGGCGGATATACGGCGCAACCCGGACGGTTGAACCGGGTTCGTGAACGTGTCGAGTATTGCGTCGTAATCGACGAGGGCGTTAACGTTCCCCTCGTACTCCCACCAACCGGACAACAGGCGCAACCGGGTTTGGCGGTTTTTGATTGACTCGAGGGTCCGGATGTAATCGGCCGATACGAACGGGTTGTCATATACGAGGGCCTGTATGAACGCGCAATCCTTGTCGAGGGTCCCGGCCTTGAACGGCTTGTAAAATTGGGTGTACAACCAATTTTTTTTAGGGTTACAGGTGATTAACATTTTCGGTTCGAGGCCGTACTCGACGTTGAGGTGTCGCCCGATTCGGGACTTGAGGACCTCGAACGCAAGGTAATGAACCTCGCCGCCCTCCTCAATCCAACCCCCGGTGAATTCCTTTGAACCGAGGCGTTCGAACATTGGGTCCTTTTTCGGATAGAACGTCAAATCGAGGAGGATTATTTCCGAACCGTTTTTGAACTTGATTCCGTCCTCGTTGAGGCGGTAATCGACGAACCCGTACGAGTCCGCAACCTTTTTGAACGTGACAAGGACGGACTCGCGGGAATCCTTGATGTTGTTTCGACCGACGAACCAACGCGTCCGGGGGAACGCCCAACAACACCGGAGTAACCAATCGCAACCCAACCACGATTTACCGCCTCCGGCCGCGCCGCCGTACGCAACGAACCGGATGTTCGGGTCGTTGAGGTAATGAAACGCGAGGAGTTGTTTTGCGTTGTATTTCGGTTGCGTCGATTCCATTTGTCGCGGCCTGTATTATTCCCCGTTCGATTCCCGTTCCCGTTGTTCCCTTTCGGCGTCAATCCGGGCGCAATACTCGACGATTCCCGGGACGTCCGGGATAACGGACGAAAACCCGGTGAACGTCTTTCCTCCGGAGGTTATATCGACCTTTGCGGTTTGGAGTCCGAGGAGTTTGTCCCGGCGTTCCTCCCACGCCCGTATTTCGGCGAGGATTCGGACGTCCCCGATTTGGGTATCCGTAACGGTCCCGTCCTCCGAGGAGGTCGCGACCGGGGTTATTGGTTTACCGAGTTTCGGTATTCCGAAATCGTTTATTTCCGTGTGATTCTTGCGAACCTTTTTCGTCGTTCGGGTTTTCTTTTTCTTGGAATCCTCGTACAGTTGCCACAATTCGTCGATAACCTGTTCACACTCGGCGACGGCCTCGTCGATTGCCTGTTTCGTCGATTGCGCGGATTCCTCCCGCCAACGTTCGAGGCAAAGGTCCCAATCCCTTTTGATTGTTTGGACCGATACCTTTTGCCCGGTTTCCTTTTCGACGAGGGGGATTATTTGCCGGAACGACTTTCGGCGCAACTTGTATTTCGACACGACGGGGAGGCGTTCCTCCCGGAGGAGGGCCGCCGACGGCGCGTGATGTTTGGCCGACTTTGTGTTTTTCTTGGGGTCCATTGTCACAACTGATTGATTGTTCCACACGGCAAAGTTACAAAAAGGTGTGTACAAAATACACACCAATTCGTAAAAACATATATTACTCCTCGTCGTCCTCCTCGAGGGCCTGTTCGATGTCGTCGAAATACGGTTTCTCGAGTTTTTGGAGGGGACCCTCGGCCGCAAGACGGAACGCCCGTCGTTTGTGTCGGTTGCTTAACGCCTTGTAAGACAATAACATATCTTGCGCCGTTTGCGCGGTTACGTGTTGGTCGTGTTCCCGGGCGGCCTCCCACAATCGGCGGAGTCGGTCAATGAACGGGTCGTTCTCGGATGTTCTCGCCGGGGGCGGTGTTACCTGTATGAACCGGGACCGGGGTTCGATTCGTTTGTCGGGTGTTTGGTTTGGGAGTTTCTTTTTCATTGTGCAATACTTTTTGTTTGAGGGTCCACAGGGTCGCATTATCGACGGCGGCGCGGAACCCGAAATTGTTGTTCATTGTTACGGAAATAAGTAATTGAGGACGGTAATTTTGAATTCCTCGAGGTCGCGGCAAACAACGTATTTGTTGCCGTTCTCCTCGGCGACCTGTTCCCATTCGATTTGCTTGTCGGATTGTCCGGAACCCTTGCGGTGGGTTTTCATTTCGATACAAAGGGAATGATATTCGCCCCGGCCGACGAGGAGGATTAAATCCGCGACCCCGGCGGTGAGTCCCTCGCGTTTGAGGATTGCGCCCGTCCGGGCGTTTCTCCGGGCGGCGTTGGGAACCGCGATAAGCAACGGGGCGATTGCCGGGAACTCGGACCGGAACCACGCGACGCAAAGTTGTTGCAATTGCGATTCCTCGTGTCCGGGTTTCTTGCGGTCGATTTCCGGCGAGGCGGATTCCCCGCGAATGGAATGGAAATACTCGTTAACGTCGAATTTCGCGACGTACGGTTTGATTCCCTGTTCCGGCGGCGGGAGTTTCTTTTTGCCGGAAAGGATGTCCGCGAGTTCGGCGACGGTGATTGTTTCCTGTTTCATACGTCAAAGAGGTTTAATTGTTGCGTTTGATTCCCGGCCGCGTCGACGACGATTCCTCGACAAACACGGTTGAACCACTCGTCCGAGGCGCGGAAATAATCCGGGTCCAATTCGCAACCGACGAAATCCATTCCGAGTTGATACGCGGCGATTCTTGAGGCCCCGGAACCGAGGTGAGAATCGAATATCCGTGCCCCCCCCCGTGCATAATTTGACAAAATCCACGTGTACAACTCCACGGGTTTTTGTGTCGGGTGAATCTTGCCGCCCTCGACGGGTGTTGTCGTACGGAACCGGAAAACGCGTATTTTTCGATGTATCGAACACCACGCGAATTCCGCCTCGGAAAAGGACCGTCCGTAATTCATTTTGTCCCAAACAATCCAATCCTCGGACAACGGGAGTTGAAAGTAATTCCCGCCCCAAATTATTTGCTCACGGGCCACGCGGAATAACTGTTCGAAATATTCCGGGCCGGGAACCCCGGCGTCCCAATCTTTGCCGCGAGAATACGTCCGGCGCGTTCCGATTCCCATTGTCATTTTTCCCGCGTTGATTCCATACGGCGGGTCGACGACGGCGAGGTCGAACGCGTTGTCCGGGAGGGAACGCATATACTCGAGGCAATCGACGTTGTATATTTCGGAACGCGGGTTCATTTGCGAATAAGGACAAAGGGGACAAAGACCTCGCCCGGGCAACCGGACGGGAACGCAAGATTCGCGACGTCGGCCGGGACCTCGTCGGAATCGTACCGGATATTTTGGAACCCAACCCACAGGGGGCGAACGATTGTGTAATCATTCCCCAACAGGGCGACGGGGTATTCCCGTTCGTTTTCCGGGAGGGATTGGAGTTGTTGTATTAGTTCATTAACGGTCATTGTTCGATGTTGTTTAATTTGAGTAACAGGGCGTCGACCTCCTCGACGCGTTCGGTATTGTGTCGGATATGTCGGTTAATTGCGGCCGCAATCCGGGCGGACTCGCGGGTTTCCTCGAGGGTCGCGAGGTGTCGACGGTTGCATTTAATCCGGTCGACAATCTTTTTCCGCAACTTGCCGAGGCCCGCGCAAAGGGTGTCGAGTTCCTCCGGGGTGATTTCAATTTGAATTCGGGGGGGGGTAACTGTTGAATCTTTCATTTGCTTTTGGATTTACCGGGTTTGAATTTGTGCGCCTCGCAACTGTTCTCCGGGTCCGTTATACACCCACGGGACAAACACCCGAGGACGTCGCCCGGGGTGTACGGGACCGAGAATCGGCAATTGTCGCAACGGCGCGGTTTCCTGTTCATTCCCAATCGTTATAATCGTCGTAATCGTTGAGGGAATCGAGGTCGTCGCGGTGACAATACAGGTACACGCCGACGACGAGGAACGCACCGACGAGGGCGATTGCGAACAGGACCGCGAGGACAAAAAGGACGAGGAAAAATGTTTTCATAATTCAATAATGTTTTTCGGGATTTTCGGGATTGAGAGGATAAAACGTTCCCCGTCACGTTCGGGGAGGTAAACGTACGTTCCGAGGCGGATAAACCGCCCGGAGTCGACCGGACATTCGGCGGAAAGGACAACCTCGGTCCGGCGGTTGAGGACTCGGTCGCGGGCGATTTCGATTGCCCGTTCCATTGTGGTATGAACAACCGAGTCCTTGCGGCCTTGTTCGGCAAACTTATAATTGCGCCGTTCCTGTTCCATACGCCGGGATTACTTTTCGATTCGGACGGCGACGAGGGCCGGGGAAATCGACACGTCGCCGGATATGTTCCAAACCTCGTTGACGTCCTCGACCTTGCGGCCCCGGTTCCCGAGTAACCACTCGATTAGTTCACGGGAGAAAATGTAATTACGACACGTCCCGCCGTTGGTCGTCAACGGGTATCCCTTTTCGGGGTCGGCCGTGAATACGAGGTATATTTCCCCGGTTATGTTGTTGAACACGGGGAACGACGACCCGAACCCCTTTTCCTCGAGGAGGGCGGCGAGGGGGCGGTTGAACCGGACGTAATAATTCCGGGTCTTGAGGTTGCACATAATTTGAACCTCGTTGTCTTTGAGGTTTCCGGTCCGGGTCTTTTTCCCGGGGTTGTTCTCGACGGACGAGAACAGGTCGAAATTTTCAATCATTGTTTTGTGTTGTTATTGGGTTGAACTTGTTTCGTTGGATTCGGTTTCCGGGGCGTCCTCCGGGTCGACGATTTCGACGTAATAATCGTTAACCGTCCTCCCGGTTCGGACGAGTCCCTCGGATTCCAATTCCTTGAGGGTTGCGGCGGCCGTCTTTGAACGTTCGGGTCCGAGTTGGTGGGATAACTCGTTTCCGAGGCAAAACGTCGGAATTCGGCGTTTCTCGCGTTTTTCGTCCCGGACACGGGCGACGGCCTCGAGGATGTACTTTTGTTCGGGTGTCATTTCTTTGTCATTTTCTTGTTGACAATCTCGACGGACCAATGTTCGTTAATGATTGTCGGGAGGATGTCGGGCGCGTCGGCGGAAAGGTATTGCGCGACGTCGCGGGGGATGTACAACGTAATAACGCGGGCGGGTCCGTTACATTGTGCGCCGACGCCGTCCTTGAGGAGGGATTCGGCCTCCGGGCGTTCCGCCTGTTTCAATCGTTCGTAAATCGCCTTGACGATTCCGATTTCGTTTGACAAACAGGTCTTGAAATCCGGGTCCGCGCAATAACCCTCGGCGAGGGCGAGTCGTTGTTCCCGGGTCCAAAAGGTAACGCCGGATTTCGTGGTCCACGCGAACCGTTCGTTGTGTCGGATGAACGCGTCAACCTGTTTCGACGGGGCGACGCCGTTTGCAAAGAAAAACGCCCGGTAAAAATCGCGTTTCTCGGCGGCCTGTTCCTCGGGACTCAACCTCGAGAACGAAAAACCCGCGCCCGCGTTATTTTGAGAATTAATCGTTGTTGTTGTTATTGTTGTTGGATTATTTCCATTATTACCGTTGTTACATTCTTTCCTTTCTCCAAGTGTTGTTATTTGATTGTTAGTTGATTGTTGTTTGTTTGTTATTTGATTGTTATTTGTTTGTTGTTCGTCCTCGTCCGCGAGTTGGTAATTATCGAAATTACAAATACTTATGATAGTATATTTGTTTGTTGATTTTCGCGTAATTTCTCCCGTGCGTTCGAGGCGCGTTAAACACGTCCTCACCTGTTGGGTTGTTAATCCCGTCGCCCGGACAAGCGAGTCAACACTCGTCGGGAACTCGCCCCGGCGGATATTGACCGATTGCCAAACGTGGTCCTTATGCGCGGCCGACAACAGGATGTAAATAAATATTTGCACCATTTCCGGCCGCGAGAACCATTGCCAATTGAGGAACCGACGATATAATTTGACCCAACCGTCCATTTCTTGCCTACATTGAGAGTTTATCCAACGGGACGACTAAATCCTTGACCGCGACACAAACGTTCGCGTACGGGGCCGTTTTCGCGATTGTATCGCGGAATATCCCCGGGTCGGCGTTGTCGCCCGACAAATGAATCAAAACGACGTTCTCGAGGGCGGCGGTGTTGTGTTCCTGTACGAACTCCCGGCAACGTTCGAGGGACAAATGATTCTCCCGGATACGTTTTGCGAGGGCCGGGAACAGGGTTCCCCGGTTGAGGCCGTCGTTAATGAGGGAATCGGAGTAATTCGCCTCGACGACGAGGTGTCGGATGTTGCCCGTCCGGAACGAATACCCGATTCGCCCGGTATCGGTCGCGAACAGGATTCGCCCGGATTCCTCCGAGTCGATAATGAACGAAAGGGGTTCGGCGGCGTCGTGGACGGCCGGGAACGGCCGGACCGAGAACGCGCCGAGGGAATACGCGGTCCACGCCTTGAGGATGTCGACGAGGCGGGAATCGTTGAGGCGGAGGGCCTCCCGGGTCCCGGCGGACATATAGACCCGGAACCCGAGGACCAACCAACGGTGTATAAATCCCGCGTGGTCGCCGTGTTCGTGGGTAATAATAACCCCGGCGATTTTGCGGGTCGATATACGGACCCGTTGGAACACCTTTTCCGGGGATACGCCCGCCTCGATAACAAGGGCGGACGTTGTCCCCTCGAGGACGTAACAGTTACCGGACGACCCGGTCGCGATTACGTGTAATTTCATACTCCGGAACGATTACAGGTTGAACAATCCTCCGCCCTTGTCGGAACCCTGTTCGCCCGGGGCCGGGGATTCGGCCGCCGGAGTCGGCGCGGGCGCGGCGGTTTCCTCGCCCGTTTCCTTATTGACGACGACCGGGGCGTCCTTGACGGCCTGTTCGACCTTTCCCTCGTCGAGGGCGTCGAGGTTGACCTCGATTGTTTCTCCGGGTTGTTCGTCCGGGGCGTCCTTTGTGAGGTCGTTGTCGTTGTTGGTGTACGACTCGTACATTCCGGACTCGTCGGAGGCCGTAATAAAGAGTTTACACGCGCGGTTAATAACCGTCTTTTTAGACATTTCTTGCGTGAACTTGAGGTGTGCCGGGGATTTGCCCGCCGTTGGTCCCTGTTGCCACGCGGTCAATATTTCGTCGCGGGTCATAACCTCGACGTACGGTTGACGTTCCGGGTCGTTCTCGTACGGAATCAAACACCACGCGCCGACAATCTTTGCGTTGTCGATGTTTTGGAGTTTTTGAACGTGTTTCGTTACGACCTTATTTCCGGTTTTGGTGTCGATAATGTACTCGAACTCGTCGCCCTCGTAAATAACCTGTGCGCGGGGTTGTCCGGCCCCTCCGAGGCGTTTTGCAAGGGCAATATTACCGTGATATTGCGGTTGAAACGTGAGTTTGTTTGCGTACCGGATGAACGAACATTGTTTCCTCGCGAGGGATAATCCGAGGATACACATTCGGAACAGGGATTGCGCGACGGACGAGGACTCCACGACGGCGAGGGTCGGGGTTCCGTCCTTTTCCTTGCGTTCCGAGAGTTCGAGGAGGGCGAGGGAAATTTCGTTTCCCGGGTGGAATCCTTGAGGAATCCGGATTCCTCCGGCCTGTGACATTGCCGCAATTTTGTTCGTTACGGCCTGTTCAATCTTGTTTTTGTTAACCACGGCCAATTGGTCGGGTGTCAATGCGGGTTTGTTCGACATAATGAGTTATTTTTGAATGTGTGTGACCTTTGAGGGACGGGGTTTCGTCCCGTTGAGTATTGGTTGAATATCGGAGTTCTTATAAAAGACCCTCGAACCCCTCCGGACCGGGAGTAAATACCCGTATTCCTTTTCCCAACGGTACAACGTGGATTCGTCGACGCGTAACATTTGCGCGACGTCCTCCCGGGGAATGAGGAAATCCGAGTTCGAGGCGGCGACCGCCTGTTCCAATTCGGCGCGGGTGTCCGCAATAATCGTCCGGGCGGCGGTCAACAGGTCGCCGAGGCGGATTGATATTGTTATTTCCGGATTGGTCCGGGCGAGTTCGAGGAGGTCCATATCTTGAGGGTTTATTCGATTGTGAGGTCCGCGCCCTTGACGACCGAGAGGCGGATAACTTGCGACGCGACGTCGAACCGGGACACGGTGATTGATTCGGCGTTGTCAACGAATATCGGCGCGTTCACGCCGTACGCCTCGCAAAAGGCCGCGATTACGTCCATTCCGACGAGGATTCGTTTTGCGTCGTTCATTGACCCGTACGGGACGTTGTTTGCGTCCATAACGGTACAATCCTCGACGACGTCCCCGTTTACGAGGGTGTCGAACATACGGAACCGGGCAATCTTGAAACGGGCGTTGATTGCGCCCTCGACGGCGGATATATCCTCGCGGACATACTCGGCCGCGTCGAATTCCATTTGTTCGAGTTCGGCGAGGCGTTCGGTGAACCTTTGTTTGTCCTCCTCCTTTGCGGCGATTTTCGCCTTGATACGGTCGGCCTCCTCCCGGCGGGCGAGGCGTTTTTTGAGGGGGTCAACGTCGGCGGTGTACGCCTTGCGGATAACGTCCTGTTTCGACTCGAGTTCGCGGCGTTTGGATAACAGGCCGGAAACGTCGGTCGTTACCGGGGAACCGATTTCGGCCTCGATTCGGTCGATTTCCTCCTCGATTGCGACGTACTCCGGGGATGTCTTGACGGCCTGTTCGATTCCGTCCGTCTTGAGGGCGGGCGTTGCGGCGGCGGTTGTGCGTTCCTGTTCGGCCTCCTCGCGGGCGGCGCGGGTCTTGACAAGTTCGGCCTCGATTAGTTCGATACGGGCGGAGGCGTTGTTGATGTCGGCCCCGAGGGTGTCGTATCGAGGTTGTAAGGACAACGCGGATTTCCGGAGGCGGTCGATTTCCTGTTGATTGTCGGCGGTGAAATGTTCGAGGGCAACCTCGCGGGCGTGTTCGATGTTCTCGGCCGGGAGGGGTTGTCCGCAAGCGGGACACACGGTTTCCCCGTTGTACTCGAACGCGCGGGTCTTG
>OMVB01000038.1 GCA_900314395.1 uncultured Prevotellaceae bacterium
GCCAATATATATATTCTTGGCATTATTGTAATCTTTTGTAGTAGCGATAGGTACACGGGTTGGTTTTTGTGTTGGGTTATTCCGCGTGCATACGTGCGCTCGCGCACGCGCGGTATAAAACCATTAATATTAGATTATTAATATTTGATTGCCATTTTTAGTGATGTAATTTATTGTGTTTCAATGTATTGCAGGATTTGGTCAGAGGGGGTTTCGTACCAACTTTGTGAAGATTTTAGGGGGTTTCGTACCAACTTTGTGAAGATTTAGGGGGTTTCGTACCAACTTTGTGAAAAAAAAGAAGAGGTATAAACCTCCTCTTTTTACTGGTATTTTTCTTCTTTTTGAAGTATGTTTTTCATTCTCTTTATGTAATACCCTTTAGGGTTTTCAAAGGATATGTTTGATGTTTGTTCCAGGTTTTCGAGTTCTTCATCAAAGGAACTTATCAGGTTTTTGATGTTGTATCGTAAACAGATATGGTATAATGTAAATATATTTGCTTTTATTTCTTCCGAACGGAATCCTATATGTAAGAGATCTGTTATGGTGTCTTCATCTAGTATTTCCGAAACTCCTTCTTTATTCATTTTTTTTATCATCAGGCTTTCTGAGAATATCCAGGCATTCTGGGGTTCTTCTTTTTTTATCTGCCACATTAGGTAGCCGGTAATCTTCGGCCTGCCGTTTTTTTGATTGGGGTCAAATATAGGCTTGTAGTTAAATGAGACTTCTCCTTTTTTGTCAAGTTCTTCTTTTGCCGTATCAAGTATTTTGGAAGCTAAATGTCTTACTAGATATGTCTTTGGCAGATCAAACATTGAAAGGAGTGTTTCGGCGTTGTATTTCATTGGTTTAGTCCATGCTTTTGCAAGGAGGACTATCCTTTTAGAGTAATAGCTTTTAAGCGAAAGCCATTGTATAATGTTGAATTTGGTATATTGGTCTGTTCTTCGTAGAAATTCCCATGTCTCGCCGTCGACTTTGATACGGACTTTTCCTCCTTGGATTTTATTTGTGACATGGGTTATTATTTGCATCATTTCAAATTTGCCGTTATTGTATTTAATCTTGATTGGATTTTTCCATAATTCAATAACGGCTTTTTTTATTGCTTCGTAGTTTCTTGATACTTTATTGATGCCTTCTATTTCGCCATGCAGTGTTTTTACAGGAATATCTAATACATGATGTCCGTATTTGTCGGTACTGTGTGCACCGAAGATTACTTCGTTCCTGTTTTCGTCTTTGGCGGAAATATGATAAATGATTACTCCAACTATGTTGCACATAAGCGGAGTCCAGTTATAACAGCCGTTCGTGAGTTCGTATGTCTGTGATACGGAAATCGTATTCTCTTTAGTCATAATACCCCTTTTTTTGCTGCAAATATAGTTTATTTTTTACTTAATTTGTTTAAAATGCACAATATTTGTTGTAAAAATTATTTTGTTTGTTGTTTTTTGTGTTGAATTTGTTTATCTTTGCGCTTGAAGACCTGGATGCGGTCTTGAATAAATCCTCTCCATAGAGGGTATAGTATGAACTTAATGCACTATGTTAATGAAAAAGATCCCTTTTGTATCCCTTGTGTGTGGTTTGTCCATATTGTTTTCTCTTTTGGCTCCTTCTAAGGCTTCAGCCCAGAGGACATCATGGGGACAGTCGTTTGTATCTGTCAGCTTTATCAAAGCTGCTGTCCCCGAGGCTTCAAATAAGGTCTTCGGTGGTGAATTCATGTATGGAGAATACAATGACATCAATTACTGGCAGGTAGGGGCGCAGTACACCCCTCACATGAAGAGTCATCCTGTCGGCTGCTTCACTGTTGCCGGAGGAGTGATGTACAGGCTTTCCGCCTCCAGGGACAGGGCGTTCAATCTGTATGCAGGAGGAAACATCTTCGCAGGGGTTGATTACTTCAAGGAATACCCTGTCGTTTACGGCGAAGGCACTATCATCCCCGTGGATGACGAAGAGGAGGAGAAAGCCGGTTCCGCTTTCGTTTACGGAGTGGAGCCCCGGATGGAGATGGAGGTATTCTTCACGACCAAGGTAGCTGCCATTCTTGGCGTTGCCGTTCCCCTGAAGGTGAAGTCCCAGGAGGACAAAGTCTCCGGACGTGCATATCTCGGACTCCGAATCAATTTCTAGTCATGAACTTTCTTCATAAGGTTAGTTATATATTGTTAGTTGCGGGATTCTCGCTGCTCCTCTGTCCAGGCAGGGCGGAGGCGCAGCGGATTTCTGTTGGGACCAACGCCGTGGAGTGGCTTAACCTTGGCACCGTAAACGGGGAGTTGGGAGTCGGGATCAATCGGTTCTTCTCTTTCCACGTAGGGGCAAGGTATAATAACTGGTCGTTCCGCAAGAGCTCTCCGGAAGACAGGTTTGAAGAACCGACTGGAGAGAGTGAAAAGCAGTTTGAGAACCGAAAACGCGCTTTCTCTGCCGGACTCCGTTACTGGCCCTGGTATTACTTCTCCGGACTGTGGTTCTATCTGCGTGGACAGTGGATGGAATACAACAGGGGTGGCCTTATAAACCACAGCGCTGAAGAGGGCGAAGCCTATGGCGTGGGGATTGGAGCCGGCTACTCGTATATGCTGTCCAAGCATTGGAACGTGGAGTTCGGCATAGGCCTCTGGGGAGGAAAGAAGGAATTTACGAAGTATAACTGTACGAATTGCGGTCGGGTGATAGGTGAAGGGAAGAAATCATTCATCCTTCCTGATGACGCTTTCGTATCAATAGTATATCTGTTTTAGGTTATGGAAGAAACCGTAAAAGACAGGCTGATAAAGTTTATAAAACATTCAGGCCTTAGCAAGAACCGTTTTGAGGAGATCTGTGGATTGTCAAAGCGGTATGTAAGTAATATAAGCAAATCTATCCAGCCGGGTACGCTCAAGAAGATATCGAATCATTTCCCGGAGTTGAATACGGGATGGCTGATGACGGGCGAGGGAGAGATGATAAGGGATGATAAGAAAAGCACTTCCGATGTCGGTGCGGAATCCCAAGAGGCCGAACTGGTAAAGGAGCAGGTGGTGGAGCATAAGCCCGTTACCCTTGACAGGAAGAGTTATCTTAAGCTCCTTGTAGTCGGGGTGTTTCTTATCATAGCCATTTGGTGTAAGGTGTCAGACATCCTGCATCCTGCACCTGCCGTGAATATTGGCGAAGCCGTGAACGAGCTTGGCAATTCGTTTATCGAGCAGACGGGAATTGACCAGATGAATTATTTACTTCAGCAGATGAATGAGCGGCAGAAGGCACGGACTGTGGATTCACTGTCTGTCGATTCATTGAAGGTAGATTCGTTGAAGGTTAAGTAGAAATAATGAGGAAATCATTATCATATCTTTTTTGTGTAGCATGTGCCGGGGTAACCCTTGCAGGAGTTTTCTCCTGCGGGGGCCCTTCGCACATCGATAATGTACGTCGTTGGCAGCCAAAAGCCTACCTGGTTCTCCCCAAGGAGAATGAGCTTCCCGAGTTGCAGTACGAGGAACACAAGATTGACACGGTTGTCGTCAAGTTCGATGACGGACAGAAACGAATCCTCATGAGGGCTGTCAAGGACGACGAAACGGGAGAGATGGTTGCAACGGATGTCATCAATGCGGCCGTCATCACTGCCCGTTTCCGTAATATCGCCGAGCGTCACGGTAAGGTTGACCTTCAGTTCCAGATTATCGTTCCCGGTGAGATGCAGGACAGCCGTTGGCAGCTCCGTTTCTATCCTGAGATGACGATTATGGAAGACGTCACGTCTCTTGATCCGCTTCTCATTACCGGAGTGGATTACCGTAAGACACAGCTTCGTGGCTACGAGCAGTATGACAGGTTCCTGTCAAGCATCGTCACGGATCCTTCGTTGTTTATAGATTTCAAGCAGTTGGAGATATTCCTGGAACGTCATATCCCGGAGGTGTTTGCTTTCAAGACTGATTCCACCATAGTCTCCGACGAGGTGTTCTATTCCCGTTACGGTGTCTCCGAGAGGCAGGCGGTGGAGCATTATACGAATCACCATGCCAGGAGGAAGAACAACCGTAAGATTGCGAACATGGACAAGATGTACGGCAAGTACATCAAGGCTCCTATCGTGACGGAGGGAATCCGTCTCGATACGGTTGTCCGTAATTCCAACGGGGATTTTGTGTACAACTATACCCAAACCATCAAGACGCGGCCGAAGCTCCGCAAGGTGGATATCGTCCTTTACGGGGATATCTATGAGCAGGAGAAGCTCCTGTACGAGATCCCGCGGAGCGAGCCGTTGTCTTTCTACATCAGTACGCTCAGTAGCTTCACTGACCTGTCAGACAGGTACCTTACCCGTGTCATCGAGCGTAAGGCGGAGGCAAATGCATCGTATTCCATTGAGTTCGCAAAGGGTAATTCCGACATCCGGATGGACCTTGCAGACAACAAGGAGCAGATAGCCTTTGTGAAGGAGAACCTTTCGGATCTGCTCCGTAATGAGGTCTTCGACCTGGATTCCATTGTCGTTGTCGCCAATGCCTCTCCTGAGGGCAGCTGGGAGCATAACGGCGCTCTTAGCCGTCGCAGGGGTGATGCCGTTGTGGGGTATTTCCGTGAGTTCATCGCGGATTACCGTAGGAAGATGTCCCGTGAAGGTGGTTTCGCCGTAGATGAACAGGGACGTGTCGTCAAGGAGGCCACAAAGACTCCGTCCATCCGCTTCTCTTCACGGAGCGTGCCGGAGAACTGGACTCTGCTTGATGCGTTGGTAAGGGAGGATAACACTCTGACTGAGGAGCAGAAAGCAAAGTACATGTCTTATTCTGACGTCAGGAATATGGATGTCCGTGAGTCAAGGATGAAGCAGGACGACTACTATGGTTACGTGTCTGAGCAGCTGTATCCGAAGCTCCGCGTGGTGGACTTCGCATTCCACCTGCATCGCAAGGGAATGGTTAAGGACACCGTTCATACGACGGAGCTCGACAGGGAATACATGAAGGGTGTGCAGATGCTGCGGGATATGGACTACGAGAATGCAGTCAAGGTATTGGGTCCTTATCAGGACTATAATGCCGCTGTGGCGTATATGGCTGCGGAGCGCAATGCCAGCGCCCTGCTTATCCTCCAGAACCTCCCGAAATCTGCGAAGGTCAATTACCTTCTTGCCATCCTTTATTCCCGGAGCGGCAACACGCAGAAGGCATTGCAGGCGTATCTTGAGGCCTGCCGTGAAGATGAGACCTTTGTACACAGGGGTAACCTCGATCCGGAGATATCCGTTCTTATCAAGCGGTATGGCTTGAACAGGCGGGATTCAGGAGATGATATAGATGTGGATTTGTAAGTTATTAATATAAAAATTTAGGTTATGTACAGAAAATTTTTGTTTATCTCTGCCCTGGCAGCGGCCTTGGTCTCCTGCAATAAGGAAAAGGGCTTCCCGGCAAGGCCTTTTGCGGAGGAGGGACAGCCTATTGAGGTGAAGGTGTCCATTATGGGCAACACCACCAAGGCGACGGACGTGCAGTACAGTGAGGAGTCGAAGGTGAACAGCCTTCAGGTGTTCGTCTTCAAGGATAACGAGCTGGAGGCACACAGGAGTGTCGCCAATGCTTCCATGGCGCTTGTGCCGGCGACGTCCGGAGAGCGTACCGTCTGGGCCGTAGTGAATGCTCCTGACCTGTATGCAGCTCTGAATGTATCGGATGAAGACCCGATGACGCTCTCGAAGCTCAAGTCCGCCATGTCCAGCTTGTCTGATAACAGTATCGGCGGTTTTGTCATGACCGGAGAGAAGTCGCAGGATCTGGTTGACGGAGGAAACGTAGTCGTGACGGTCAAGAGGCTTGTGTCACGTATCTCCATAGAGAAGATATCCGCTTCCTTGAAGGACTACCGCGAGGCGTACAGCGTGCGGATCAAGGGAATCTATGTCATCAATGCAGCGGCCAACAGGTCTTATGACGGTACAGCCCAGGCCAGTGCATGGGCCAACACGATGCGTCATCAGGATTACACTTACGATGCGTTGCTGTATGACAACCTCTCTGATTCATCACCTGCCGTCATCGTTAAGAATGACAAGTTCCAGAAGGACGGAGTGGAAATCAAGGAGGACCAGGCGTGGGTTTATGAGAAGATGATTGTGGGAGAGTATGAGCTTGCCGACGGTGTAACCCGCGTGCAGGATAACTCTTACACGAAAGAGCATGTGTTCTATGCTTACCCTAATGTCTTCGGCGTGGGAGAGGGTGCTACCACCCATTATGATGACTCTTGGTCACCAAGGGGTAGTATCCTTGTGATTGAGGCGGAGATGCTTGATGAGTCAGGCATTCCCATTGAGCTTCAGAACACCGACCATCAGACGGTAGGATACTACCCTCTGCCACTGCCTCCAATGGAGAGGAACAAGACTTATTCCATCTCAGAGGTGAAGATTACCCGTCTTCCCGGTGATGTACCTTATAAGCCGATTGAGACCGGTGAGTCCAAGGTGACTATCAGTGTCGCCGAGTGGGAGCTTGGCCTTAATCTGGGAACGGTATCCATTTAATTCCCGAAGGATATGTATAGGAATTGGTTATATCTCATCACTTTAGTCTTCTTCTCTTTCTCCTGTGGAAAGGATTCATCCGTTAAGGTGGGAGCAGAGGAGGAGAAAGACATGCCTGTCCGTCTAGTCGTTGGCGTAGGTACTCCAGGCACTCGTGCCACCGGTTCGACAACGGACGGGGCGGAGTCGAAGGTTAACACCTTGCAGGTGTTCGTCTTTAAGGGTGATGCCGTTGACGGATATGGAATGGCTGAAAACACGAAGACCATCACCGTAAGCTGCACAAGCGGACAGCGGGACATTTATGCCGTTGTCAACGCTCCTGTGCTTACGGGGATATCCATAAAGGACGACCTCCTCTCCGCCACGTCACAGCTGTCTAGTGAGATATCCAATTTCCAGATGATGGGGTATTCTACGAAGACCGTGGAGGATGATACCAGTGTCGATGTGGTTGTTAAGCGGCTCGCAGCAAGAGTGGTCGTCGGAGGAATTAAGAATTCCCTTTCTGACCCGTCCCTTGCGGAGAGCTTTAAGCTTATTTCAGTATCACTTACGAATGTCGTAGCAGACGTGGATTACGGCCGCAGCGCGGACTATGAGCCTAAGGAGTGGCTTAACCGTCGTGGCTACGAACAGTCGAATCCCCTTGGGACACTTGATTACGACCTGATAAATACCGACGTGGCGTCCGGAGCATCATACGCTGAAGTTCATACGTTTTATTCATATCCTAACGCGAAGGACGCCGTAGTCGGTTTGGAAGAGGGCGCCTCCGGCTTTACAGGCAGGAGGGCACGGCTTGTTGTCAAGGCGGAGATAGGTGGGGTGCTTTATAACTACCCGATACTCCTGCCGGCCTTGGAAAGCAACAAGTCTTATGAGATAACCTGTGTCGATATCATGAGGGTCGGTAATCCCGATAATGGATTCCATAACCCCGATGACGGGGACGATGTGGATGAGGAAGTCCCGGTCGGTAGCGGTATAGGTGTAAAGATTACGATTAAGAATTGGGAGGAGGCAACGACTCCGGTTAGTTTTTAGTTTTCATATTAGTAGTAGTTTATTGTTATTGTTGGATGATGGGGATGAGCGATGGCGCTCAGTAGTTGGATTCGGATGAATCCAGTACGAAGTAGGTTCGATTCCTACTCCCATCGCGAATTTGAAAGAATTGTTTATGATGATTATTCATAAGACATACAGAGTCATTATTGGAGTCTTGCTTGTTGGTGCGACGGCCCTGACGGCTTGTTCTGTCAAGGAGGAGAGGGAGCCATGTCCTGCATTCCTAAGTGTGTCGTTTCCGGACAAGGAGTCCATCAGGAAACCCGTCACACTTCTTGGTTATAATACCGAGGAGGTGTTCCGCAGCAGGGTTAATGTGTCCGCTTTGGAGGACGACTGGCTTAAGGCCGTCCGGAAGAGCCGCTTCAACCTCTCTGCCTACTGCGGGGTGGACAGGAACGAAGAGAGGGAGCATTTCATACTTATTCCCATCGGGACGGAGTGTGACAGTCTCTATTCGTTCCAGACGGGCGTTGACTGTACAGGAGACGTCGCCCATGCCGAAGTGAAGCTTCACAAGCAGTTCTCGACCGTTTCCGTGGATCTTAATAAGCCGCTGGAGGGAGAGAACAGCATAGACCGTTACAGGTTCCTTGTGGAAGGGAAGACCTGCGGGTTTGACCTTATGAGCTATGAGCCAGTGGCTGGCACGTATAGGATTGAGCCGGCAGTCAGGCGGGGTGAGACGGTTGTTTACTTCCGAATCCCCAGGCAGAACGACAGTTCAATGATTCTTACTATCTGGTATTTGACTGATGACGGGTTACGTCTTCCATTGGAGGAGTTCTCCCTTGGAGAGTACATGAGGAAAATCGGTTATGACTGGAAGGAGGAAGACTTGAAGGATATTGATGTGAAGATTGATATTATCAGTGGGTTCATCACCATTGAGGTGGAAGGATGGGAGGAAGGTTATACGTTTAGTTTTATCGAGCAGTAGGAGGCAGGATTATGAAAAGAATCATGTGTTATTTGTTTGTTTTGTTTTCCACTGTCTCCCTGCTGCTTGTATCTTCCATGACTTCCTGCAGTAAGGAGGATAGAAGAGGTGAAAAAGAAGAGATAGCCATTGGCCTTTGGGGTAATGGGCTTACTTATTACCTTGAAACGAAGACGACTGAGCTGAAGGAACTCCCTTCCACCCTCTATTGGGGTGCTACCACCGGCAGTGACGGTGAGGAGACCGTGAAGTGGCCTTGTGCGGAAGGGAAGGTGGTAGAAGGAAGGATTATGACCGGGAAGTACCAGACCGGCAGCGGGACGAAGTATAATTACTACGTTAGCAATGCGGAGCTGACTGTCGGCAGTAGCACGACAGTGGTTGCGTCGAATGATACGGACGTTGTAGTCGGGAGGACCGAAGGGAGCAGTGATGTGAATCCGGCAGTGGAGCTGGAGCATATCTTCTCCAGGATTGGTTCGCTTACTCTTACCCTTGACGGGTATTCGTACTCTGATGCCGTGTGGAAGATTAAGGGGAAGTCGGCCATTAACGGTACCAAGGGTGTTTACGACCTTAGGACTGGTACATGGACTTCCGCTCTGAACACACTCACGGAAGAGGTGACGGTTACGTCGGATTCCGACCTGTATCTTATTCCCGGGACGTACTCGGTCACCATTAGCTTCAAGATAACGAAGGATGGAGTAACCAGGAGTTACGCTAAATCCGGAGAGGTGACCTTGGTGCAGGGTAAGAAGTGTAACATCACTGCGACTCCGGACATGCTGAATTTCAGCATTGAGGATGGCTGGGATGACGGAGG
>OMVB01000072.1 GCA_900314395.1 uncultured Prevotellaceae bacterium
CTAAACCCCATAAATTGACATTTCGCAGGAGCGGCAGTTGAAGCGGAGTTCCAGCGGGGTCCCGTTACCGGTAAGGTAGAGGGGCTCCGCTTTGTTTTTGCCGGGTGCCTGTTTGGGGCAGAGGCCAAGCTCGTGACGGACGCAGTAGCGGCTGCGCAGAAGTTCCGCATCGCGCTGATGCTTAAGTTCATATGCGCTTACAGGGGCGCCATGGCGGGCGGCGCTGATGCTGTTTGCAATATTGTTTTTGTGAATCTGCGGTTGCACGCTCAGGGGGCTGTCATTGCACCCAAGCCCAGTGTTCCTTAATTCTGCGCCGTTGCAGGGCAGGGCGTCCAATGCTGCAGCAAGCTCCCTGCGAAGCCCGTTCAGCGCAGCTGCGGTCAGGTGAGGCAAAGGCCTGCCTGCCGCCGAGGAGGCCATTTTTGCGGAGAAAACATAGTGCCCGCTACTCTTGGACAGCTGCCCCGTTATCATATTCTCCATCCTGTCCCGCTGCAACGCCGTATCGGCCTCAAAAGTCTTTTCTATTCTTACCTTTCTTCCGTCGGCCGATGCCGCCAAAAGCACCATGGAGAATGTGCCTTCGGACGGGCAGTTGACGTTTGCCGTTACATCTACATCTATAACTCTTTTGGATGGTGCGGTAGAAATTTCTTTCTCAAAACTTGCACTAAGGTTGCGGTACAAAACCACTCCGGGAGACAGGCCTTTTACCATTTTGCAGATGATTGAATTGCCTTGGCAAACATCCCCCCGCACACCGCAGATGGCGTTTTTACTTGCGAAAGCGAAGCCGTCTCCGTTGGACAGCAGAGCCGTTGTATCTACTGTGACTTTAGCCTTTCCTCCCGGTAAAGAGTTTACGGAAAGAATCTTTCCAAGTTTTTCTCCCATGCTTTTGGGAGCATCCGTTCCGGCCCAGGAGCCGCGTTTCCCGTCAAGGAACAGTTCTGTGTAACCACGGTTGAAGGTCTTGTCAAGTTGAGGCGTGAATCCCGCGATGCTGCGCCCGGCGGAAGCCCTGCGGTATTTGTCCGGCGTTTTCTGAATCAGCCTGTCAAGAGCCTGTGAGTAAGCGCTGACTACATTTTTGACATATGACAGGTTCTTGAGACGGCCTTCAATTTTGAAAGAGCAGATTCCGGCACCGGCAAGCTCTTCCAAGCGGCTTAGCAGATTGTAATCTTTGAGCGAAAGAAGCGGACGATCCTTGACCAGGACTTTTCCAGCGGCGTCGGACAGGTCATATCTGGCGCGGCAAGCCTGGATGCAGGCGCCTCGGTTTGCGCTCCTGCCGGCAATCTTTTCCGACAAATAGCACTCTCCGCTGTAACTTACGCAGAGTGCTCCGTGAACAAAAAATTCCAGTTCTCCGGAGGTTGCTGCACGCACGGCCCGTATCTGTTCAAGGGACATCTGACGCTCCAGGACAATCCGGGAAAAACCGGCTCTTTCCAGTTCCGAAGCTTTCTCAGGAGTGCGTGTGGCGCACTGGGTAGAAGCATGGAGCGGAATGGTCACCTTACGTCCTTTGCCGTCCGGCCCGCCGCAAGCCAGCACGGGAAGGGCCATATCCTGGACAATCAAGGCGTCCACCCCGGCATCCTGCAACGCCAGCATCAGCTCATAGCAGGCCTGCAGTTCTTCTTCGTAAACAATAGTATTTACTGTGGCAAAAATACGTGCGCCGAACTTATGGGCGTAGCCACACAGTTCCCTGATATCTTCTATGCTGTTGGCGGCATCCTTGCGGGCTCCGTGGGAGGGGCCTGCTATATACACGGCATCGGCACCGCAGTCAATGGCCGCGATGCCGATTTCTTTATTTCTTGCCGGCGCAAGGAGTTCAAGTGCCGTCATAAACGGATTTTATTTGCTCAGAGCCTTAATCATTTCTGCTGCCTGGGCGTATCCGAGCTCCTGAGCCTTCTTGTAGAAGGTGAGAGCTTTTGAATTGTTCTTCTGCTGCTGGTAAAGAGCACCTACTGTGTAAGCGATCTGACCTGCATTCTTTGCGGAACCTGCAAGCTCAAGGTACTTCTCAAAATTGCTGATAGCGGTATTGGTCTTGTTGGGGAGTTTTGAAGCGGCCTGACCTGCAATCAGATATACGGTTGCGTTATCAGAAGCGTATTTTGCAGCATCCTCTGCAAATGAAACTGCATCTGCGTATTTCTTTGCCTTAAGAGCGCCATTTGCCTTGCCAACAAGTACATGACCGAGAGCCTTTGCTGCATCTGCACCCTTGCCGTTAGCCTCTGCTACGGTGAGAGCCTCTTTAGCCTCGTCCAGTTTGCCTGCGGAAGCAAGGCTCTGTACAAGACGCATTGCAGCTACGCCGTGTGAAGGATCAATTTCAAGAACCTTCTTGTAGCCCTCTGAAGCGGCTTCGAAGTCCTTTGCCTTAAGATTATTCTCTGCAGCGAAGAGAGCATCAGAAACCTGAAGTTTGGGGAGAAGGTCTGCAGCCTCTGCTGCTGTCTCATCATCACCATATTCTGCAGCGAGTTTGGCTGCCTCTGCTACCTGCTCTGCGGCCTCGCCGAATTTCTTCTCATTGTTTAACTGTTTCCCGATTGCAAGATACAGTCCGGGGATAACTTTTTTGCAGTTTGCAACAAGTTCCTCTCCTTCCTCTCCAAGAGACTGGGCCATTGTAAGGGCCTCTTTGAACGCTGCAAGAGCCTCTACCTTGTTACCCTCACCAAGCTGAGCGGCACCATTGTTGTAAGCTTCAGTAGCGGTTGCAAGATCCTGTGCCGATACAGCAGCGGCTGTCATAAGCGCAGCAGCCAGAGCGATGATCAATTTTTTCATATGTCAAAATTTTTATTTGTTTTCTTTGCAAAGGGCGTTCTTTCGGCGCCCAAGCCGCAAATTTAATAAAAATATTGTATTTTTGCGCAAAACTTGAACCGAATCGATGAAAGCCCGGAGACTCAGCATACTGTTTTCAGTTCTGTTGGCATTGTTTTCAATAACTATGCCAGCACAGGGGTTGCCGGTTTTGCCATCGGACAAAAACATCACCGTCGGAACACTTGACAACGGTATAACGTATTATATTGTAAACAATAAAGTCGATGCTGCCAGACTGGATATTTCCCTGGTCCAGAGGGCCGGCTATTCTTCGGAAGACAGCCTTTCCCGCGGCAGCTCCGTGGTTCACAGCATAGGAGCCCTTGCCACCTTGCCTAAATTCAAGAGCCCCACACCGCTGCGCTATCTGGTGGCCAACGCAGTATGGCCCGGCCCGGAGGGCTATGTCACCATCGGACAGGATGCAACTGTTTTCCGCTTCCGGGACATCCCGGTAACGCCCACCATGGAGACGGTGGATTCCACGCTACTTATGGTTTTTGAAATCATAAATGCAGCGCCGGGGGCAAAGAGCGGCCGATATCCCGTCGGCTCGCAGGCAATCATCCTGTCGGGAGACATCACCGCCTCTGTTGCAACCGGGAAGCTGGGCATGCTGTCCATGCTGATAGACGGAAAAGACGCCGATACTGTCCCGGATTCCTATGAATGGCACCCGTTTGAAGGCCCGGTCATAAACAGGCTCCCCGCCCCGGCTCCAATGCTTGGCACATTCTCGCTCACCTGGAACAGCAGCAGGACCAACAGGGAACAGATGAAAACAATCCAGCCGCTGGCAAGCGGCCTGTTCTTCCGCCAGTTGGCAAGACTGTCGGAAAAACGTCTTTCGCAGGCTTTCAGGGATGCCGGAATAGCTGTCACCGGCCTTAAGGCAGAATACATCGGCAGTGATAAAACTTCCGGAGACGAGACTTTTACAGTAAAAGCCACTGTGGCCATGAGGGATTATAAAAACGCCGCCTCCCTTATTGTTTCCACGATGGCCGATATTGACAAATACGGCTCCAATGTAGCCGAATACAGGGATATATCGGCAATGGTCAGGACCGATATCGCCCTTACCGGCGGCACCGGAGTGACAACTAACGCGGGCTACACGGAAAAGTGCCTCTCTTCTTTCCTGTACGGAACCTCCCTGGCAACTGACAAGGCCAACGCGGATTATCTTATAGGAAGGGTGGTAGACCCGTCGGTCTCCCTGAAACTGTTCAACAGCTTCTCTGCCGCCATTCTTGACGGGACGTCAAACCTTACCGTCACAAGCCGGGCGGACACCACCTTGTTATCAGTGAAGGAAATCAAGTCTTTCCTGAAAAAGTGGGACAGCACTGCAGAAGAGCCGGTCGTTCCCATTACAGCGCAGTCGGACACCCTGAGTCTTACGGTGGCATCGGCACATAAAATAAAGCTGAAGGACTCACAGGAAGGCCCGATGGCCGGCGGCCAGGTCCTGACTTATTCCAACGGAATGAGGGTTGTCTACAAAAAGACAGATAGCAAGGGCGTATTCCGTTTCTCCTGGAACCTGAAGGGAGGATGGTCGTCCATTCCGGAACTCAAACCCGGCGAGGGCGCATATGTGGGGGATATGTTGCTGCTGGGCAATATAGGACCGATGTCAGGGCAAAGATTCAAGGATATGCTCTCTGCAAACGGCATCACCCTTGAGGTTTCAGTTACGCCTAACGACATGAGCCTGCGCGGGGCGGCGCCATCGGACAAACTCCCGCTCCTGATGAAGGCTTTGGCGGCAATAGCGAACAAACGCAGCCCGGACGCCGCGGCATTTACAAAATACTGCCATTCTCTGGCAATCCGGCATATGCTGGAGGCCGCCTCATTGGCAAAATATAAAACATTGACGGACAGTTTGTTATGTCCCAAGAACCGGTATATCTCAGAGAAGCTTAACATTGGCCTTCCAAAGAATCTTCCTGTAAAGGCGGAGACTTTCTTCAGCCGTCAGTTTGCAAATATGAGTAGCGGCGTACTTATCATTACCGGCGATGTGTCGGAGTCCGCCGTCCGCAAGACGATGCTCTCATGGCTGGGACGCTTCCCTTCCGGGAAGGGTTCCGCCACCCGCTTCCGCAATGAAGCGGTCTTCTCTACGTCCCTGCGCAGCAAGGTTTTACCCGCTGCCGATGAAGCCGGGATTTACCTTGGTTTTACGGCTCCGGCAGAATTCAACCAGACTGAATTCATTACATCCGGATTGGCCGCCAAGGAACTCGAAAGGGCTGTATGTGAGACGGTTGTGCCTCTTGGATGGACGTGCAAGGCGAAATGGGACTTGCTGCTTTTCCCGGATGAGAGGATTACGGTATACCTTAGTCTTGTCCGCCAGGATTACAGGGGAATGCCGGCGTCACTGGTTCCTGTAGATTCCGTGGCAAACGTCCTGGCCGCGGCACAGGCCTCAATTGCCAGCCTTGCGCAGGAGGGAATTACTTCCCAGAGACTTACCCTTGGAAAGCTTTCACTGGTCAGCAATATAAACAGCTGGGTATCAGACCCTAAGTATCTGTTGAGGCTGTTTGAGCTCCGGTACAATTACGGCCGCGATTTCCTTACCGGACTGCAGGATAAGGCCAACAAGATAAAGATTCAGGATGTCAACGCGATGATTGACCGCCTAGTTTCCGGAGGCCGGTCAGAGCTCCTGATTCCCAAAAAAGCCGTCCGGCAAGTTATCATCGACCCTGTTCTTCCGGAGCCGGAACTGCCGTTTATTCCCAAGATTCAGAAGGCTGCGGATTCCACCGGCATGACGCAGCTGTTAAAGGAAGTAATGTTGCAATGGCAGATCACGGAACCATAATCCAGATTGGCGATATCCTTGTGTCGGAAGAAGTCGTTACGGAGTTCTTCTGCTGCGATTATGAGAAGTGCCGCGGGTGCTGCTGTGTGGTAGGAGACGGCGGGGCGCCTCTTCAGGAGTCGGAGACGGAGGAACTTGAGAGGCATTACAGCGTCTATTCGCCGCTGATGACGCCACAGGGGCGTGAGGCGGCACTGAATTCCGGTTTTTTTGAGATAGACCGCGAAGGGGATATTGTCACCCCGGTCGTAAGGACGCCTCACAAAGTTGAGGGGCTTACTTCTATCCCGGGCAGTCCGGACGGGACCGTAGGTACTCCCGGACTGGAGGATTGTGCGTACTGCCTGTATGAGAACGGCAATGTCTTGTGCGCAGTGGAAAGGTGTTTTTTCCAGGGAAAGTACGCTTTTCGCAAGCCGGCTTCCTGCTGGCTGTATCCCATCCGCGTGACCAGGATGCCCGGTGGCGGACAGGCCCTGAACTATCACCGCTGGAATATCTGCACCGATGCCGTAGAGCGCGGCCGCAGGGAAAACATCCGGGTTTACCAATTCCTCCGCGAACCCCTTACCGCCATCTACGGCTCCGATTTCTACGACGCCCTTGAAGCTGCCGCAAAGTATATAACTCCCGGGAGTTGACCCTGGGTTTAGGCCACGGGATGCTTACTTTTCCAGCATTTCGAAGGTGACTTCGA
>OMVB01000014.1 GCA_900314395.1 uncultured Prevotellaceae bacterium
CCGCACTGGCGGATGCCCATTATCACCAAGGGCTTATGCCCGGGCTTGTTTTTCCACGCTATGAGAGCGTCTTCGATTTTCCTTTTCAGCATAGTCTGATACTTTGTCCGGGAACAAAGATACACTTTTTCCAACGAGTTTTCTATAGTTCGCCGTAATTTTTCTAACGAGTTTTACCCGAATTTACACATTTTTCTGAACGAATTATTTGTTCTACGCTATGCATTGGCGCGTTGCGGGATGTTTCTCGGTTGCGTCCTGTACCGCGCGCAAGCCTTTAGTCATCAAGGGTGTCCGCCAATGCGGCAAGACTTTTTCTGTCAGGCAGTTTGCCGGGGTCAATTATTCCAATGTCGTTTACATCGATTTCTTCGAACAGCCGGAGGCCAAAGTCGCCTTTCAGGGCTCCAAGAAGGTGGATGACATTGTAATGAACCTCACGGCCATCGTCCCCGGTGCTACCTTTATTCCAGGGCAGACCTGTCTGATTCTGGACGGGTTGCAGGAATGTCCTGAGGCTCGCACAGCACTCAAATTCTTCAAGACCGACGGCCGGTGAAGGTGATGAGGTTGGATTATGCGATGTGATATTGTATGAACGAAGAAAAAACCGAAAAAGTCGCAGTTTCTTCCTGCGACTTTTTTCGTGCCTCGGACGGGACTCGAACCCGTACAGGCCTTGCGGCCCAAGGGATTTTAAGTCCCTCGTGTCTACCATTCCACCACCAAGGCGTTGGTTTTGGACTGCAAATATAATCAGAGGAAATGAAAATCGCAAAAGCACAAAAAAAGGAGGGCGTTTTAGCTCTCCTTAATCTAACAAAATAATCCCTAATCTTCATACAAGCTGTATGGGACCGAAGCGTTCTCCCAAGGGCTGGCATAAATGTAGATACCCTCCATTTGGGCATTCTGGCGGATTTGACGCATCTGTGACTGTGCGTTCCTGAAGTTCATTCGGATAGATACGCTGGAGGAACCTTCTCTCCTGGTGGTAAGCATCTCCCAGTTCCTTTGTGCCGTTCTCTCCCAAACCTCATACTGGTTCATATACATTATTTCCCGTCCGCTGTTGTCGGGGAGGATGTTTTGAGGTACATTCTGGGCCGGGACAGAGCTGTTATATGATCCCGAAGGGACAATGTCGCAATTCCAATAGTAGCCATCCATTTCCGCCTCCACAAAGAAAGTGTTATTCTGAGTATTGTAACAAATCCACCACTTAGAGCCGTTTGCGTCACGATACTTCCTGTATCCTGTATCAGACTGCTCGGAATCATAATTATATTGTCCATAGGAATTATCCGGGAATGTGCGAATCAAGACATCCTCGTACATGGAAATATGATAAGTGGAAGGAGGCACGGAAAAACTTGCTCCAAACATTCCAATGCCCCGATGGAATTGGCCGGTCTCAGTGTAATCACCATCAACCAGAAGCCTGCCAGTCGATGACTCTGCATAGGTAAAATCGTTCAGCATTTCATCCACTACCGCAACAGTGTCAAAACAGACAGTGTCGACAGGAACAGCCACCTCATCTATTGTAAAGGAACTAACAGGACATGAGCGGTTCGCGTCAACAACCTTATTGGAACTATTGCACGCGGTAATAAAAAAGGAAACCGCTCCGAAGTACAAAAAGATTCTTCTCATATATAAAGACAATTTGAGTCCAATTTTTTTACAGCCCGGAGAGTTGGTCGTTGAAGAGGGCGAAGCCGTTCAGGACGGGGCAGGCCTTGGCGTCGTTGATGCTTATCCTGACTGCATCTGCGGTGACGGTTTCTCCAAGGACGATGCGTTTATAGCCGATGGTAGTGGTGGCGCCGCGCCCCCAGCCGGTCCATTCGCCGTTCACCCTTACCTGGATGGAAAACGCCTTTACCCGCTGTCCCAGGGGAATATATTCCTGAAGCATTACGCGGTTGAAAGTTTTCTCTCCGTCAAGTGCGAACTCGATATCCACGGAAGTCACATCGTCCTTTGTGGCAAAATAAGAATCGTAGTCGCCGTCAAGCATGTTCGCCGGAGAGAACCCGTCGCCCCTGACATCGCTGGCGGAAGCCTTGGCGGCATCGGCAAGATTGGTGCCGAAAATGGCGTTTCTCATCTGCGTAAACTCCTCAATGACAGCAACTTCCTGCTCGTCGATCACCCCTTTGTCAGAAGGCGGGACATTCATAAGGAAGATGGAATTGCGGCCGACGCTCTTATAATAAATGTCCATCAGCTCCACCGCCGTTTTCCTGCGGTCCGATGCCCCATAGAACCAGCCGTTAGGGTCCCCGATCTGCTGGATGCTGAAGTCGCTCTCTGCCGGAACCCACCGCGATGCGCCCTCGTCCCCGCAGCCAAGGAAAGTCTCATAATCGCCCTCCATGTGCCCGGGGGTAAGATTGCGGCCTTCCGCGTCAAGAGTAGACCAGTTCGTTTCCCCGGCCACGCCCTGCTCGTTTCCAACCCAGCGGCATCCCGGGCCACCGTTGGAAAATATAACGCAATCCGGGTTGATACCCAGCACCACATCGTTCACGGCCGGCCAGTCGAAGGCGCCGGCGTGATTGCCGTCGAACCAAATCTCCGTTACCTTCCCGTATTTGGTCATCAGGTCCCTGAGCGCATTCTTGTACATCTTTTCATAAGTGCCGATATCATGCCCCGCGGCCTCTATCATCCTGTCCCACGGAGACAGGTAGATGCCCATGTTGACGCCATATTTTGCGCAGGCGTCGGAGATGGCCCGGACGACATCGGTGTGATTCTTACACTTTTCATTGGCGACGTCCGCCGTGCTCTCCGGATTGTCCCAGAGGCAGAATCCGTCATGATGCTTGGCCGTAAGGATAACCTCTTTGAATCCGTTTTCTGCCGCAGTCCTTACCCATTGGTCTGCATCTATGACCGACGGTGAGTAGTTCCGGAGCAGGACGTCCTCTGTCCAGGCCTCCCCGTTGCAGGAAGGATTCTCTCCGTCACAGCCGGAGAAAGTAGCCTGTCCAAAGTGGTAGAACATAAGCATTTCCTGCTTCTGCCATTCCACCTGCCCCTTTGTGGGAAGGGCTCCGAAGGGAGCGGGAGCATCGGGAGAGGAAGCCGTGCAGGACCAAAGCAAAACGATAGCGGAAAGGGAATAGAATAAGTGTCTCATCTGGTTCAATTTAGCAAAAGTAAATATAAGGTTTTTTTACCTTTTTGCAAAATAAGCCCTAAACATACAAATAAAATATTACCTTTGTAAAAAGTTTGACTATGAACGAGATAGATATTTGGTGGACCTCGCTCCCCATTTCGGAAAAGGAAAGAATCGCCAGGAAAGCCCTTACCAAGTCCGGCAAGGTTGCCGTGGACGACTCAGAAATAGTTTATCCCGCCTGCACCCGTTGGTGGATGTCCCTTGACAATGATCGCAAGGTCAAGATTCACGACCACTGTGTTGCCAAGCACGGCGACGAGCTCAAAGAGTGGGACAACGCCAATCCCTACGGCGACTGATGAAAATCGTCGTCGCGTCTGATTCTTTCAAAGGCTCGCTTTCGTCAGAAGAAGTGGCCGATGCCGTCCTGGACGGTCTTATCCGGCCTTTTCCCAATGCCGATATTATTAAATTAGCCGTTGCCGATGGTGGTGAGGGCACGGCGGAAGCCGTAGTCAAGGCCGCCGGGGGAACGATGACGGACGCCGATGCATCCGACCCGTTCGGCCGGCCTGTCACTGCGTCCTACGGCATTCTGCCGGACGGGACCGCAGTGATTGACGTAGCCGCCGCCAGCGGCCTTACGCTGCTCTCCCCGGGCGAAAGGGACCCATGGAAAACCAGCAGCTTCGGCACGGGAGAAGTCATCCTGGACGCCCTGGACCGCGGATGCCGGAAGTTCCTGATAGGCCTTGGCGGCAGCGCAACCAATGACGGCGGAGCCGGAATGCTTACAGCCCTTGGCGTAAGGCTCCTGGACTCCAGCGGAGAGGACTTGCAGGGCCGCGGCTGCGACCTTGAGGCAGTTGAATCCATAGATACAAGCCGGATTGTCCCCGCCCTTAAAGACGCGGAGTTCACCGTAGCGTGCGACGTAAATACGCCTTTCTGCGGCCCTGGCGGCGCCGCGGAGGTGTTCGCCCCGCAGAAGGGCGCCACCCCGCAGACCGTCGCCCGCCTGGACAAAGGAATGTGCCATTTTGCAGCCGTAATACAAAGAACCATCGGCAAAGACATATCAAAAGAAAAGGGCTCAGGAGCGGCCGGCGGCCTTGGAGGGGCATTCATGGCCTTCCTTGGAGCAGAGCTCAGGAGCGGAGTGGAAACGGTACTGGACACCATCGGCTTCAATCAGATACTTGAAGGAGCGGACCTTGTAATAACCGGGGAAGGCCGCGCAGACTTCCAAACCCCCAAAGGCAAGACCGCTGCCGGGGTCTTAAGGCGAGCAAAAGCCCGGAACATCCCCACAATCCTTATCGCCGGAAAAATCAACCACTGCCCGGAGCTGGACGCAATGGGCTTTACCGCAATGATTCAAACCGCCCCGGACAACATGCCTATATCCGAAGCCTTGAAAAAAGACGTTGCCAGAAACAATATTATAATGGCCATAGAAAAACTTCTTATCAGAAGTATTTTTTCTCCTGGTGGTCCAGGACCACGAAAATAAAAATCATAATCGTAAAGCCCCACAGAGACGAGCCTCCGTAACTCATCATCGGCAAAGGAATACCAATAACCGGCATAAGACCTATCGTCATGCCAATATTGATGAAAAGGTGCATGAACAGGCACGACGCCACGCAGTACCCGTAGACACGGGTAAAATGCTCCCTGGACTTTTCCGCATCGGTAATAATCCTCCAGATAAGGGCTATGTACAGGCCAATCACAAGAAGGCAGCCAAGGAAGCCCCACTCCTCGCCTACGGTGCAGAAAATAAAGTCCGTGCTCTGCTCCGGAACAAAGCCGTAAGTGGTCTGGGTGCCATGAAGATAACCCTTGCCGGAGAAACCTCCGGAACCTATGGCAATCATGCTCTGGTTAACATTGTAGCCGACTCCCGCCGGGTCGTCCTTTATGCCCAGAAGCACTTCTATGCGCTTGCGCTGGTGTTCCTGCATCACTTTGTTGAAGATGATGTCCGTAGAGAAAGACAGCATTATTCCTATAACCGTACCTATCACAGTGAAAAACAGGAAGCCGTTCTTGTGCTTGTACGCCAGGTAGCACAGAACAGGCACAGCCACGACAACCAAACCAATCAGCACATACATCGGCTTGGAAATATAGGAAGGCAGGAAGACCAGGACTGCCACAACGGCGGCGCAGATAAGGGTGTTGCGCACGGCCTCCCGCCCGCGAAGGCTGTTGGCCAGCATGGCTATGGCCAGCAGCACCACAATCGCCGTATAAGGAGACGCTGTAAGCGTAAGAATGAACATCAGGATAGTAACGCCGATGAAAGCCAGAATCCAGCCGGAAAGGCCCTCGCGGTACAGCATGAAAATAAAGCCGGTATAAACCAGGGCGGAACCAGTCTCCTTCTCTGCCACTATCACCAGCATTGGAATGGCTATAACAAGGGCAACCTTCATGAAGTCCTTCAGCCTGTTCATCTTGAAGTTCTGCGAGCTGATAATCAGCGCCAGCAGCAGGGAAGTGGTGATTTTTGAAATCTCCGCCGGCTGGAAGCGCACCGGCCCGAAGCTGAACCACGACCGGGAACCCTTCACATCCACACCCACAAAAATCACCACCACAAGAAGGAACAGGACTCCCAGGTACATCGGCAGGGCCGCCCCCTCCCATACTCGGGGCGGAATCACAAACAAAATCAAGGCCGCCAGACCAAAGGCCGTTGCAATCCAGATGCACTGCATCCCGCTTCGTACAGAAAGGTCAAAAATAGACGATGGCTCGGAGGAATGAATTGATGCATAGATATTTACAAGGCCTATGAACACCAGGGCCAGGTAAATACCTATCAACCTCCAGTCGTAGGATTGCTTCATGCTTCTGCTCGAAAACCTCTTTTCCATAGCCGTCAATCCTTTTTAACCCTCCACATCAGGTCTCCCTCCATTATACGCTGCTCCAAATCCGGCCTGGAAATCTCTCCGGTCAGGTATTTCTCTACCAGAAGCGACGCAATAGGAGCCGCCCATGTTGCGCCGAATCCGGCGTTCTCTACATACGCCGCCACGGCAATCTTTGGATTGTCCTTGGGCGCAAAGCAGATGAACACGGAGTTGTCCGCACCTCGCGGGTTCTGCGCCGTTCCCGTCTTTCCGCAGATATCCAGCCCCGGAACCGCCGCGATGCTTGCCGTTCCTCCGGAACCGAAGCCGCTGTTCACTGCCCGCCACATGCCCGGAACAACCATCTGGAACTGGGTGGTATCCACCATGGTATAATGCCTCTCCTTGTATTTGTCCTCTATGGTCAGGTCCGGGGAATCCTTGACGATATGCGGTATTATATACCAGCCCCTGTTGGCCACCGTTGCGCTTAAATTGGCAATCTGGAGCGGTGTAACGCCTATTTCTCCCTGTCCGATGGATATGGAAATAATGGTAGTGAACTTCCAGCCTCCTTTGCCGTAAACGCGGTTGTAAAGCTTGGAAGTGGGGATGGTTCCGCCAAGCTCCGACGGGAAGTCGCTGCCCAGTTTTTTACCGAATCCGAAGCTCTCTACGTACTCGTGCCACTTGTCCAGGGCCTCTGCGATAGAGCTGTATTTCCTGTTCTCAAGAGTATAGCGCAGGGCGTAGCAGAAGTAAGCGTTGCAGGACATCATAATGGCCTGCTCCAGCTGGATGGGGGAGGTGTGCGCGTGGCAGCCAAGTTTATGCTTGCCAAAGTGATAGCCCATGCTGCACGGATAGCTGTCCGTTGGCTTAAGGGTGCCTTCCTGAAGGCCGATGAGTCCGTTTACCAGCTTGAATACCGAACCCGGAGGGTAGGACGCCTGCACGGCCCTGTTGAACATCGGCTTATAAGGGTCTTTTACAATTTTGTCATAGTGGCGGCGGATATCGGCAAGTTCATCCACATCGATACCGGGGCTTGAAACAAGGGCCAGAATCTCTCCTGTGGCCGGTTCTATGGCCACAAGGGAACCGACTTTGTTCTGCATCAGCTCCTGTCCGTACTGCTGCAATACGGCATCGATAGTGGTAACGATATCCTTCCCCGGAACCGCCTCTTTGTCCGATTCTCCGTCGTTGTACTGCGACTGGATCTGGTTGCGGGAGTTACGGAGGTAGATATGATAGCCCTTTTCCCCGCGAAGCTCCTTTTCCCGGCTGGCCTCGATTCCCGTCTTGCCGGCATAGTCTCCCGGGCGGTATTCATCCGGGTGTTTCTTTATGAAGTTGGCATCCACCTCCGACACGTAACCCAGCAGGTTTCCGCCAGCATTGAAGGGATAGTCGCGGATGCTTCTTGTCTGCCCCTTGAAGCCCGGAAACATGTAGGCAATCTCTGCAAATCGCATGTAATTCTCTGCCGGCAGCTGCTTTATCATCACGGTAGACTGGAAGCCTATTTTGCGGCGGTCGCGGCGGTACTCCGCCATCTTGCCGCGGATAAAGTCCGGCTCCACGTCCAAGACCTCCGCCAGGAGCAGGGTGTCAAACGGCTCCACCTCACGCGGCGTGACCAGGATGTCATAAGCCACCTTGTTGCCTACAAGGATGCGTCCGTTCCTGTCGTAAATGACCCCGCGGGTGGGATAGATGATATCGTACACCATGGAGTTGTTGGAGGCGTCAATCTTATACTTGTCGTCTACAATCTGGATAATGAACAGTTTGACGATAAGAATCACGCCGGCGGCAAGAAGTCCGATCAGGAGTTTGTTTTTGCGTGGAGATTCCATTACCTGCGGCCCTCCTTGGTAAGCATATCGGCAATGGGAACAGAGAGAACAAGCCCGGCAAGGAAGGATACGGAGCCCCTGATAAAGTTAAAGGCGAAAGGCTGCGCCTGGCCGCCATCGGCCCATATGTAAACGGTAAGGAAGAGGGCCTGGGCTATGGCCAGGACAAAAATCACCTTAGTGGGACCGTACTTTTGCATGGAGAAATTCTCATTGCGGGCAAAAAGCTCGTCCCCGAAGATAGCCTCGCAGATGGTCCTTCGCAGCAGGGCCACCGGCAGCAGTGCGGCAACGTTCAGTCCAAGGACACCCTCCGCCGCAAAATCCACAGCGAAGCCGGCGGCAAAGGCAATCAGCATGGCCCGGACGGTGTCTATCCTGGTGGGGATGCACATTATAAGCATGGGCAGGATGCTCAGGGAAAGATACATGCTTACATGCAGGTAGTTGCATATAAGTATCTGAGCCACAACAAGAAGGCAGAAGGAGACAACGTTCATTCTCATTTCCCGTCCTCCTTGTTTTCAAGTTCTGCGATCTCTTTCCTGTCCAGGTTGGAAACCAGTGTTACATACCGTATTGCGGAGTAGTCCTGGAACAGGTGTACGTTGATGTCGTAGGTGGAGCCGTTGATAATCCTGGAGTCCTCTATAAGGCCAAGGGGAATGTCCGGCGGGAAGATGGAGGAGTGTCCGCTGGTGAATACGGTGTCACCCTTTTCAAACTTGTGCTGGAGGCTTATTTCCCGCAGCGTCGCGTTGGAAAGGCCCCTTCCGTTCCATGCCATAGGCCCAACAGCCCCTTCCCGCCCGATTCTTGCGCTAAGGTTGAAGTTGCTGTTGAGGAATGAAATCGCGTATGAATAGTTTGTGCCTACGGAGTCGATTATGCCGATTATTCCGTTTGCCGATATTATCCCGGTGTGCGATGTCACCCCGTCTTTTGAGCCTTTGTCCACGATAAGGTAGTTGTGGTGCTTGTTGCGGCTGCTTTTGACGACCTCTGCCTTGGTGTAGCGGAAGCGGCCGGCAGTTACGGCACCGGCGCCGGCGGAGCGGAGCGAGTCCGCGGCGGCGCCGGCCCTGGCAAGGGCCGTCTGCAGGGCGAAGTTCTCCCCGGACAGGTTCTCGTTGATCTTCCTTAGGGCGAAGTAGTCGCCGACGCTCTGGCTCCATCCCCATACGGTGCCTATGAAGCCGTGGGACAGCTTGGAGATGAAAAATTCCTGTCCCGTGCTGCTGCGGCGCAACAAACCTAATGCGGCAACCTCCAAAAGAATGAAGATTGCCACATTAATCCCGGTGCGGTATATGTTCCGCTTCCCGGCCATTTATCTCATGAGGAATGAGTAATTCTCTACGTTCTTGAGGGCGATGCAAGTTCCCCTGGCAACTGCGCGCAGCGGGTCTTCCGCTACGTGGAACTGGATGTTAACCTTCTCTGAGAACCTCTGTGCAAGACCGCGGAGCAGCGCGCCGCCGCCGGAGAGGAAGATACCGTTTTCTACGATATCGGAGTAGAGCTCAGGAGGAGTGGACTCAAGCACGTGCAGGATGGAAGCCTCAAGCTTGGCGATGGATTTGTCAAGGCAGTGGGCAATTTCCTGGTAGGTGATGGTGGCATCCACCGGGTGGGCGGTCATGAGGTTCGGTCCCCTGACGATGAAGGGCTCCGGCTCGTCCTGGAGTTCCGGTATAACGGCGCCTACGGCAATCTTGATTTTCTCTGCAGTGGTTTCACCAACCTTGATGTTATGCTGCTGACGCAGGTAGTACTGGATGTCGCTGGTGAAAACGTCACCGGCCACGCGGATACTGTCCTGCTGAACGATGCCTCCCAAAGAAATAACGGCAATTTCCGTGGTACCGCCACCGATATCCACTACCATGTTGCCCTTAGGGGCCTCTACGTCAAGGCCGATACCAAGGGCTGCGGCCATCGGCTCGTAAATCAGGTAGACATCGCGGCCGCCGGCGTGCTCCGACGAGTCACGCACGGCCCTGATTTCCACCTCCGTACTGCCGGAAGGAATGCCCACAACCACTTTAAGGCTGGGGGAGAACAGTGACCTGTGCTTGCTGTTCACCTGCTTGATGAAACCGCGGATCATCATCTCTGCGGCGTTGAAGTCTGCGATAACGCCGTCCCTGAGCGGCCTTACGGTCTTGATGCCCGGGTTTGTCTTTTCGTGCATGAGCTTGGCCTTCTGTCCAAGGGCGATGCACTTGCCTGTATTATTGTCTATTGCGACGATGCTGGGCTCGTCCAACACTATCTGGTCGTTCTGGAAAATGACGGTGTTGGCTGTTCCAAGGTCTATCGCAAGTTCCTGTGTAAAGAACGAAAATGCCATATTTCAAAAATTTTGGTAAAATTACAAAAAACTGCCGGAATAACACAATATTTCTTAAATTTGCGAAGAAATGTTTTTAAGTAGTTACTCTGTGGGAAGAAAGTTATATTTGATAGTTACTGCCGGCGGGCACGGGACAAGGATGGGAGCCGATGTCCCCAAACAGTTCCTTACCCTTGGCCGCAGGAACATCCTGCATCATACCATTTCCGCCTTTACGGAGGCGTTCCCTGACGTCAAGGTTATAACCGTGCTTCCGGAGGAACACATTTCATTTTGGAAGGATTACTGCCTCCGGAACAACCTTACAGTACCCCAAGTGCTTGTCAAAGGCGGCTTTACAAGGTTTCATTCTGTTAAGGCGGCTCTTGCGAAGGTGCCTGACGGAGCCATCGTGGCCATTCACGACGGAGTGCGTCCCTTTGTGAGCAAAAAACTCCTCCAGGACATGCGGGAGCAAATGGAAAACGGCTGCCGTGCCCTGATTCCGTGCATGCCTGCCACAGATACTTTGAAGGTGCTCAGGAAGAATGACGCAGGGGAACTGGAAGCTGTTCCCGGAGCCACCGCGGACCGCAGCGTAATATACGGAGTCCAAACCCCGCAATTTTTCTTGTCAGAAGACATAAAGAGCGCTTACTCAGCACCTTACGATACCGGTTTTACAGACGATTCTTCTGTAGCGCAGGCAAAAGGAATACCCCTCTCCTTTTGCCAGGGAGAGAGGTATAACATCAAAATCACAACTAAGGAAGACCTTATTTTTGCGAAGCTTTTTTCCCTTGATCGGAATAGCTAGTGTTCTTGTAATCCTTAACCCAAACCTGACGGTCGATAGCCTCGTCCAGGGCGATCATGGTTTCCGTGGCCTGGATGTGGGGAATCTTCTGTATGGTATTCAGGAGAACTTCCATCAGGTGGTTGTTGTCAAAGCAGTAGAGTTTTACAAGAAGGGCGTGCTTGCCTGTAACAAAATGACACTCAACTACTTCCGGAATCCTTTTAAGGCTCTCTACAACCTCTGCGTACTTGCTTGCCTCTGACAGGCTGATGCTTACGAAGGCGCAGATGTTAAGACCCAGCGCCTGCGGTTTCACAAGCAGCCTGGAGCCGGTAATTACACCTGCGGCCTCAAGCCTTTTAACCCTCTGATGAATTGCAGCGCCGGAAACTTCACAAATTCTTGCAATCTCCAGGAAGGGCATCCTGGCATTTTTGACCAGCAGAGAAAGTATTTTCTGATCGGTCTGGTCTATTTGATAATTGTTCATACTGCTTACAGTTTATAAGATGAAACACTGCAAAAATACAAATTTTTTTATTTTTTAGCCCTTTCTGCCGATTGTATTATTTGCAGGCATGTACTTTCTGTAAGAGAATCTGCCATTATCCCGTGCGGAATCTTATAATTCCTGTTGCCGCGCTTGATGTAGGGGCCGTATTTTCCGTTCAGCACGGAGATGCCCGAAGCCTCAAAGACAGCAATCCTTGCCTTTGCAGGGTCTGCCGCTTCGCGGATGATTTTTTCACATTCCTCAAGGGTGACGTTAAGCGGGTTGCTTCCCTTAGGGAGCGAATAGTTCTTGCCGGCATGTTTGATATACGGACCGAACCTGCCCTTCATCGCTACGATATCTTCCCCGTCAAGTGTTCCGACGGTTCTGGGAAGCTCGAAGAGTTTGAGCGCCTCTTCCAGGGTTACGCTTTCTATAAGCTGCCCCGGAGCAAGGTGGGCGAATTTGCGGTTTTCTCCCTCTCCGATCTGGATGAACGGGCCCCACTGGCCGTATTTTGCCACAACCTTGAGACCTGTCTCCGGGTCCGTGCCAAGCTCCCTTTCCGGGCGGTTGTAAGTGTGGTCCGCCAGCACTGCCTCCACCTTTTTGTGGAAAGGACCGTAAAAGTCGGAAATAACTGAGTTCCAGGCGATTTCGCCGGAGGCGACAAGGTCAAAGTCCTTCTCTACGTTGGCGGTGAAATCGTAGTTCATTATGCCGTCGAAGTTCTTCATCAGGTAGTCGGTAACCATGATACCTATCTCCTGAGGCAGCAGTTTTCCTTTTTCTGCGCCGATGATTTCGTATTTTTCACTTGTGGTGATGTTGCTTCCGCTCAGCTTCAGGTTTACAACGCGTACCTTTTCTCCTGTTTTGTCACCTTTGACAACGTAACCGCGGCCGGTCGTAAGGGTGGTGATGGTAGGGGAGTATGTAGACGGTCTTCCGATTCCAAGCTCTTCCAGCTTCTTGACGAGCGATGCCTCCGAGTACCTGTAAGGCGGCTGGGTGAATTTGCACTCTCCCCGCATCTCCTTGCAGGACAGGGCCTGGCCGGTGTGAAGGTCCGGGAGGATAACTTCATCGGACTCTTCCGCGGCGTCATCGGTCCCCTCAAGATAAAGTTTCAGGAAGCCGTCAAAAAGAATCCGGGTAGCCTGTGTCCTGAAGAGTTCCGCACGTTTGTCGGACTGAATCGTTATCTCTGTGCGCAGCACCTTTGCGTCTGCCATCTGGGAAGCGACGGTACGCTTCCAGATAAGGTCGTAAAGCCTCTTTTCCTGAGCTGTTCCATCAATGGAAGTGTTCTGGATATAAGTAGGACGGATTGCCTCGTGGGCTTCCTGTGCGCCTTTGGAATGGGTGGCGTACTGCCTGGGGCGTGAATACTCGTTCCCGAAGTTGTCGCAGATGAAGGCCTTGGCTGTTCCAAGAGCCAGTGAAGACAGGTTGGTAGAGTCCGTACGCATGTAGGTTATAAGACCCCTTTCGTACAGGGCCTGTGCCAGCCGCATCGTGGTGCTCACGGTAAAATGCAGTTTGCGGGACGCCTCCTGCTGGAGAGTCGATGTCGTAAACGGGGCTGCAGGCACCTTTACGCCGTCTTTCTGCGCTATTTCTTTTATATTGAATGATGCGCCGATGCTGTCCCGGAGGAATTCTTCTGCCTGCCCGATGGTGTCGAACTTGTTGTCCAGCAGCGCCTTGACTTTTACGCCGGCCTCTGTGCCTTCCGGGTGGAAAATGGCCTCAATACGGTAGAACGGGTCCTTTTTGAAGGCAAGGATTTCCCTTTCCCTGTCCACTACAAGCCTTAGCGCCACGCTCTGTACGCGGCCTGCACTCAGCTTGGGCTGAATCTTTCTCCAAAGGATGGGCGAAAGCTCAAAGCCTACAAGCCTGTCAAGGACGCGGCGGGCCTGCTGCGCATTCACCAGATTCATGTCGATGCTGCGCGGGGTCTTTATGGCGTTCAGGATGGCATCCTTCGTAATCTCATGGAAGACAATTCTTTTGGACTTGTCAGCGGAAAGGCCCAGGGTGTCGTAGAGGTGCCATGAAATGGCCTCTCCCTCGCGGTCCTCATCGGATGCGAGCCAAACGATATCGGCCTCTGAAGAAAGCTTCTTCAATTCTGCCACAACCTTCTTTTTGTCGGCGGGTACCTCATACTCCGGTTTGAATCCATTCTGGATGTCAATACCCATTCCCTTCTGTCCCAGATCTCTAATATGTCCGATGCTGGCCTTAACGGTGAAGTCTTTACCCAGGTATTTCTGTATCGTCTTGACTTTTCCCGGAGACTCGACTATCAGCAAGTTCTTCATAATTCATTTTCAATAAAACGCTGCAAAGTAAGGGGGTGTTTTGATTTTTTCCAAATTTTGTTGCTATTTTTGTATTCTGAATCCGTGGCCTTGGACGGGTTTAACAAAGTTAAAAAAAATGAAAGAAAAAAATAAAGAGAATATAGTCACGGCGCTCCGGGCGTGGAAGTGGTTCTGGCTGGGACTTGGCGTTATTGTCCTGACCTTCTTCCTGCTCCTGTTTATGGTGGCCCTGTTCGCCGATATTCCTTCAGGAGAAGAGATAGAAAACCCCAAGAGAGTCCTTGTGACACAGGTCCTCTCAGAGGATGGGCAGGTCCTGAGCACCTTCCAGGCTACGGAAAACCGTATGCTTGTGCGCTACGATGAGATTTCTCCCAATGTAATTCACGCGGCTGTCGCTACGGAGGATGCCAGGTTCTATGAGCACTCCGGCATCGACTTCTCTGCTCTGGGCAGGGTGGCCTTCAAGACTATACTGCTCTTTGACAGAAGCCAGGGCGGCGGCAGTACCATAACCCAGCAGGTTGCAAAGAACCTGTTCAAGACAAGGCAGAACAAAAAACTCAGCGGTATATTGAAGTTGCCAAGGATGCTATGGGTAAAAATGTCGGAATGGGTAACCGCAATCCGCCTGGAGCGGGACTACACCAAGGACGAGATTATTACCATGTACCTTAATACTGTTGAGTTCGGCAGCAACTCCCACGGCATAAAGGTGGCTGCCAGGACTTTCTTCGGCAAGGACCCGTCAGACCTTAATATAGAGGAAAGCGCCCTGCTTGTGGGAATGGTTAACGCTCCTACGCGTTACAATCCTGTCCTGAATCCGGAGCGCGCCCTTCAGCGCAGGAACACCGTCATTGGCAGGATGTATGACGCAGATTATATAACCAAGGCAGAGAGGGATTCACTCAGGGCCCTGCCTATCACTCTTAACTATCAGGTTCAGAACCAGAACTCCGGCCTTGCGCCTTATTTCAAGGACATGCTGCGAAGCTACATGAGCGCCGGGGAGCCGGACCCTTCAAAGTATACTTACCGGGAGAATTATTCCCGCGATTCCCTTCGCTGGGCCGATGACCCCCTGTACGGCTGGCTTAACAAGAACTTCAAGCCGGACGGCAGCAAGTACAGCCTTGGAAACGACGGCCTTCGTATATATACCACCATCAATTACAGGATGCAGAAGTACGCGGAGGAAGCTGTGGCGGAGCATCTGGGCAAAGACCTCCAGAAGAGTTTCTACAACGACCTTCGATGGAAGACCAACCGGCCCTTCTCCAACGATGTTCCCAAGGAGACCATAGAGGGCATCATGAAGCGCGCCCGCCAGAACAGCGACCGCTGGCGCGCCATGAAAAAGGGCGGCGCCGGGGACAAGGAAATCCTCCGCAGTTTCAAGACTCCTGTCAAGATGAGGGTGTTTACATGGAAGAGCCCCGGCTACATAGACACAACAATGACTCCGGACGACTCCATTAAATACTACAAGTCCTTCCTGCGTGCCGCGTTCATGGCCATCGAGCCCGGAACCGGCCATGTGAAGGCTTATGTGGGCGGCCCCAACTACCGTTATTTCAAATATGACAATATCCGCCAGGGAGAACGTCAGGTGGGCTCCACTATCAAGCCCTTCCTTTACACCCTGGCCATGCAGGGCGGCATGACTCCTTGTGACAAAACCGTCTGCGTCCCCCAGACCTTCATCGTAGGCGACAACACCTGGACTCCCCGCAGTACAGACAAGGACGAATGGATCGGCCGTACAGTAACCCTGAAGTGGGGCCTTACCCACTCGTCCAATAACATATCGGCATATCTGATGAAACAGTTCGGCCCCGAGGCGATGGTGGACATGATGCGCCAGATGGGTATCAGCAGCCACATAGATGCTGTGCCTGCAATTTGCGTGGGCTCGCCGGACCTGTCGATATCGGAAATGGTGGCAGCGTATAACACCTTCCCTTCACAGGGCGTTTATACCGCACCGCTGTTCGTTACCAGGATAGAAGACAACCAGGGCAACCTGCTCTCAGAGTTCACCCACCACAGCAAAGAGGCTATCAGCCGTGAGACAGCATATCTGATGATAAACCTTATGCAGGGCGTTGTCAACAACGGTACGGCCGCCCGGCTGCGTTCAAAATACCAGCTGAAGGGGCAGATAGCCGGCAAGACCGGAACCACCAACGACAACTCTGACGGATGGTTCATCGGCTACACCCCGTCTATTACCGCCGGTGTGTGGGTAGGAGGAGAAGACCGCCAGATCCACTTCCAGAGCCTTGCCCTGGGAGGCGGTTCCAACATGGCCCTTCCTATCTGGGGCCTTTTCATGCAGAAGTGCCTTAAGGACGGAACCCTTGGTATATCGGAGGCCGATGTCTTCGTTAAGCCCACGGGCATGAACCTGGACCTTAACTGCGACGGAGGTGACGGCGATTTGGAGTCCGCATCGGCAATGGGAGCGGAATATTATTTTGACTAAAACTAATCGTTATGAAATATCAGAACATAGCTGTTATTTACGGAAGTGATTCTTCCGAATGGGAAGTGTCTTGCAGAAGCGGAGAATACACCGCATCCAGGATCGATGATTCCAAATACAGCATCTACGAAATTTTTGCCAGGTTCGGAAGCTGGCGTCTGGTTTCCTTCCGCAAGAAGGGGGCGATGCGCGTAAAATTCCCGGAGGAGGCGCGCCCGGAGATTAACAAGAACGACTTTTCCGTAAACATTTACGGGGAGCATATAAAATTCGATTTCGCATTCATCATGCAGCACGGCACGCCCGGGGAAAACGGCCTGCTCCAGGGCTATCTGGAGATGCTGGGAGTTCCGTTCAGCAGCTGCCGTTCCTTCGTTGCCGCAGTGACATTTGACAAGTACTCCTGCAAGAGCTACCTGCGAGACGTTGACTTTGTCAAGCTTGCCCCGGATATGCTTATCCGCAAAGGCGCCGATGTCCAGGCCTTCACGGAGGCCGCCGGCAAAAAGCTTGGCTGGCCGGTATTCGTAAAACCTACCAGCGGCGGCTCCAGCTTCGGCATTTCCAAGGTCCATTCGGCCGCCAAGATGCCTCAGGCCCTCTCCTGTGCCTTCATGGAGGGTGATGCCGTTATCGTAGAAAAAGCCATCGACGGCCGCGAATTTACCTGTGCCGCCTATAAGGATGACAAAGGCATCCATGCCCTTCCGGTTATCGAAATCGTCACCCAGAACGAGTATTTTGACTACGATGCCAAGTACAACGGCAGCAGCGAGGAAATATGCCCCGCCAAGATTGACGATGCCCTTGCAGACAGGATCAAAGACGTCACCTGCAAGATTTTCACTCATCTTGGCTGTTCCGGTGTTGTCCGCGCAGATTACATCCTTGCCGATGACGGCCTGTATTTCCTTGAGGTCAACACTATCCCCGGAATGACAAATGCGTCCCTTGTGCCCAAGATGGTCCGTGCGGCCGGTCTGGACATGACAGATTTCCTGACAGGTATCATAGAAGCCGTATAACATGTTATTGACAGAATTCATCAAGGCCGGTACCGGGAAATTGGAATCCCTGTACCCGACAAAGGAGGCGCATAACATAGTCCTTATGTTGTGTTCCGATGTCATCGGCACAAAGAATTATACTCATATAGTAGAGCCGGAGTATGTTGTTCCGGAGGCAAAGCTCCCGGACCTTGAGGCCCGTATGGAGCGTCTCTGCAAAGGCGAGCCCATCCAATATGTGGTTGGCAAAACGGAGTTCTGCGGCTTCGAGTTTAAGGTAAACCAGGATGTCCTGATTCCCCGCCCGGAGACCGAACTGCTTGTGCGTGAGGCGGTTAAGATTGCCTCAAGGATTCAGCGCATGCGCATTCCTTATGGCAAGGCTGCCAAGCCGGTGCGTATCCTGGACCTCTGTACGGGCTCCGGCTGCATAGCATGGTCCGTCGCCCTCTCTCTTCCCGGAGCGGAGGTTACAGGCCTGGATATATCGGAACCAGCTCTGGCTGTCGCCAGGAGCCAGGATTTTGCGGCTTTGCTCAAATCTTCCGGCGCCAAGGCTCCTAAATTTGTTCAGGGAGATATCCTGGAGGAGCCTCAGTTTGACGGGCAGTTCGACCTTATCCTTAGCAATCCTCCCTACATCATGGAGAAGGAAAAACCCCTTCTGCGCAGCAATGTAAGGGAGTTCGAGCCCGCATCGGCCCTCTTTGTTCCGGACGATAATCCTTTGCTTTATTACAAGGCAGTCGCCCATTGGAGTACCCTTCTTCTTGAGCCCCAGGGAATGGGTCTTACGGAAATCAATGACACTTTGGGCACGGAAACAAAACACGTTTTTTCCGATGCAGGCTTCACTGAGGCAGAGGTTGTCACTGATTTTTATGAGAAAAAGCGTTTTGTATTCTACAAAAAATAGCCTTACGCGATAGCGTAGACACGATTTTTAAAAATAAGCGTTTACATTTTCTGTAAACGCTTTTTTGTTTGTCTCTTTGCAAAAAAGAACAAAAGTATGAAACGCTATTATTTATTGACGGCTATCGCCTTATTGTTTGCATGTGAGCAAATCGACCATCCCGGGCAGAGCGCCGGGGACAGCAGAAGCAGCAGCGTATCCCCTCAGGATGTCGCCAGGATGATTTCTTCCCTTCCGCTCGGGGACGAGCAGTTGCGGGAAGTCCACGATGCCGTAAGCGCCTCGTCCGCCAACGGCTACGACGAGGAATATACCATGGAGGACCTCTTTACCGTCCCTGGCGCCGGTGTAGGGGATAAGGCCACCAAGGCGGCAAGGCGCTCTTACAGTATGCCGCTTAAGGATATGATTACCAAGTATTTGTCTTCCACAAAGGCGTCGGAGCTGCCATTTACCGCGGCAGAGCTGGAGAAGTCCGGCCTGCAACTGTATTGGCCGTGGTTCGACAACTGGGACGGAACCTCTTATCCGGCTATCACCTTCGATCCCGGGGACGGAGCGCGGTCCAACATCGGATATAAACTTGAAATGGGGGAGGACGGCGCACTGGAAGTCCGGGAAATCGTTGTGACAGAGGATTATGCGTCCAAGAACCCGGTTTGGGTGGTAAACGCCAATGACGATGCAGCCTATCCATCTATCGAGATTCTCAGAAAACAGGCCGATGCCGGCGGAGGAACCATTATCATTGGCAAAAAGGGAACGCGGATCGGTAAACGGGACGATGCTGATACGACTATTCTCAAGACGCTGATTATCAAAGATTTCACTATGCTCAGGAACTATGATTCATGGCTTTGTGGCGGCTCGGAATTCTTTGTGAAGTGCGGCGCCGTGGAAGACTTCTATGCCCTTCGGGAGGAAGATTTGCGTAAGTACAATGCTTCCATTACGGACTTTATGATTTGTGTCAAGCGCAAGGATGTGGGTGTCACGCAGAACATAAACGCTATTCTTGTGGATAACTGGCGGGAGTACCAGATGGACGGGGAGGATTGCGGCCTTAAACGCAGCGCCTTCCTTATTATCGAGGACGATGGCGGCGAATGGACGGAATACAAGATAGACGCAGAGGTGAAGGTCAAGTCCAAAACCTACGGGATGACCCTTTCGATTCCGCTTCGTTCCAACGACGATATCGTCTGGCGCGGCACCCTATCCTCTGACTACCTTACCAAGTACTCCGGAGAAAAAGGCCGATTCGGCGACGTCGAAGTCACCTTCGAAATGCTGGAAAAGTAAGCATCCCGTGG
>OMVB01000150.1 GCA_900314395.1 uncultured Prevotellaceae bacterium
CGCCGACCTGTCTGGCCGTAACACCCTTTGCGGAACCGGAGAAGCCCCCGAAAGCGATGGAAGGAAGGGCAATCATAGGTTTAAGTTTAGGTTTAAGTAACGTTCTCTAACTCTCTGCTGACAAACATAAAATAAAAATGTTGAAATTCAAAATCAAAGACTTGAACTTCAACACCTAAAGTGCTACTTTATGTAAATTTCTTACAGATTGATTTCGCCAGAGTACCTTCGGAAGCTGTTTCGATACCCGTTTGAGGAGTCAATGAGTAGGTATCTGCAATGGACTTTGTAGGAAATCAACTCCAGTCCCCAGGTTGCGACATAATCCGGGATTTCCACCTCAACGACTGACTGTCCGGGAAGACACCCTGCAGAAGCCAGGTAGGTTCTCATCAGGCCGGGGTGAACTCCTTCCCCGGGCCTGGCCAGCTGAAGCCGAGTAAGGAGCCAGTACCGGCCCGCCTCAACCCTTGGGGGCATATGAATCTGGAAGCCCAGCTTCAGCGAGCCATCCACCCTATCCACAACGCTTACGCCGTCCATGGAGAACACCGGGAAATTCACCCAGGGCGTAGGTGGTGGCGTATGTTCATGCCCCAGCCTGGCAAATCCGTGGTACGCCGACACGAACAGATTGTAGCCGGATATCCCGCTCTTCCCATCGTAGGGTGGCCGGTGGGACTGAACGCCAACGGCACACCGGTTCCATTCCTCCTGAACGGCAGGCTCCAGATCCTGCCAGGCAGCAATGGCCCGAAGGTGTATCTCCTGATGCTCCATCTGGCGCATTGTCCCGGGAAAAGCAGGCGTGACCCTCTTCCTATAGTAACACTGGCCGTTACGATGATAGAAAGTAAGGTCACCGACGGAGCCATAGCAGTCATCTATTGGTATGGATGGGATGTATTTTGGCATATCTCAACTGATTTTTGATAGAAAGGCCCCCTGGTACGACCGGCAGAGGGCCGGAAATAAAGCGCGAAGAAAGAGAGGCGGAACCGAAGCGACCAGGGCCGTACAACTCTTTACCAAAGAAATAGCTCAGAGTTACCTCAAAGGGACCACCTCCCATAGTGCTCACTCCAGCTGGCGGAAATCAAACCACTGGGATGCGTAATCCTCTATCAGATCCAGATCCGGCATCAGGTCCCCGTCCTCATCGCGGTATGTGAACCAGTCCACGTCGCGGCCTTCATACCCGGGCTGCAGCGGTTTCTCTCCCAGAATCACATCACCTGTTGCCGCGCTGGTCCACAACTGGGTACCAGGTCCCCACAAGTCTGCCTCATTGCAGTACTCCGCGACTTTCTCCTCGATGGCGCCCACAAGCTGCCTCCACATATTCATTTGACTGTACATAGCCTGCCCTCCCTATTTCCAGATTTCACAATGCGCGAAGAGGTCTTTCCACACCCACTTGTGGATGTACTTGGTATCAGCAACCTGGTGGCCTTCATACTGCGTGCTGAGAACCAGCGCCAACTCGCTGCCGAAGCATTTCCAGTCCGGGCGATCACCCATCACCACGCGGCCGGTCCTGGTGTTTACGTAGATAGATGGAGACAACACGTACTCCTTCTGATGCTTGAGATACTGGATCACCTTATGGATGATATCCAGCTCAACTCTATGTAAGAATTCATTGTCAACTAGCATAACACAAAGCGTTTTATTTCATATACAAGATAGTCATTTTCTACGAGAATAACAAATTTATTTTCAATAAGTTACATTAAAATTTCTTAAGAAGATGGGACATGTGGAGCCCCCGAAACAACACCTTGGTATCAACACCAGCAGCGGCGCCAGCCGCTGCCTCCCGTTGTATATATTTATACCCTTTTCTTCCCCATCGGGCGGGGCACGACGGTCCTTTTCGTGATGTCGTTGGGGCGTGGGTTTCTTGTGGGCCTATGTTGCTGGCAGTCTCACAGCTGCCGGGAGTGTGCGGTGGCTTGTGGGTGGCGGCTGTGAGTCTGCCAGTGACATAGGGCGCGGAACGAGCGCAGCGAGTGGAGCGTGGCCCCGGAGGGTGTCTGGCAGCGTGGGGATGCAGCGGGCTTTGGCGGGATCACGGACGGGAGACCTTAGGCTCCCGGCCGCCGACAAAGACCGGTGCTGTGGGTAGGCAGACTCCCTCCGGGGCCTGGGACGGAACGGCCCATTCCCGGAACGAAGGTAGAAGGCTCGCGGCCGTCAGGCCTGGCACTGACGGTTTCCACCGGCGCTTGGTGTACTTACGGGAAATCCTCTGAATCCTTGATAACGGTGAGTACACGAAGCGCCAACGGCCGGGACGGCCGTGTCCTGGACGCCCGGAAGGCTCTTTGAGGCCTGACGCCTTAGCGGCAGGACCAAAGTGCCTGGAGGAATAGCGGCCAGGTTAAACTCTACCGCGGAGTGGAGGGACGGGACTCTTCTTCCGGAGCTTGCGGAGGAAGAGGAGTCCCGGCCTGGAACGACCCAGCAGCGGAGCTGCGTAAGGCGGCAGGATGCTCGCGGACCTCTGAGGCTGTCGCGGGAGATACCGGCCGAATCTTGATGACGCTGATGCGGGACGGCACCGGAGCGGAGCAATTGGGGAAATTGGGGCCCCAATTGTGGAGCCCGGTGCGGGGCTGGCAAAGGGCCGGGACGGTCCCGGCCACTGCCGCCAGGCCCTCTCCTGCCGCCGCCTCGCCCGGGAGTTCGAAGGTAGGACCTTCGCACCTTGACTCGGGAGCCAACTTAACATAATCCGAATTGTGTAAACGCCTGCTGGTATTACGTTTGCGCGTGGTTACTTATCCTCACACTTTAACTGACTTTTGAGCGGGGCACCGACGCTGCTGCGGGCGGTTACACAATTCCGATGGGATTATGTTATGATGGCGGATTCTGGGCACTGACGGTCGCGCCGGTACTCCGCCTCCCGGGCGATTATCTCCCCTGGGGGTGATGTGCCCCCCAAAAGTTAGACAAAACTTAAAGGGGTTATGCCTGGTAATA
>OMVB01000069.1 GCA_900314395.1 uncultured Prevotellaceae bacterium
AAATTTTGACCTCCTTTTTGTACTCCCGCTCGGAATCGAACCGGGACCGTCAGAACCGGAATCTGAAATTCTATCCTTTAAACTACGGGAGCATACATCCCCTGGCGTTTTCCCCGGAAATGGACAACAAAGGTACAAATAATAAAATTATTAGACAAAAGTATGCGATGTCATAAAAATAAAATACCTTTGCAGCGCTAAAAAAGACATTATCAGTGAACGGACTTTGGACTGTTCTGATGCTTGTTGCATCGAACGTATTTATGACTTTTGCGTGGTACGGCCATTTGAAGCTGAGTGAGATGAAGATTTCCAGCGGATGGCCGCTTATTCTGGTTATTTTGTTCTCGTGGGGTATTGCTTTCTTTGAGTATTGTCTTACTGTGCCGGCGAACCGGATTGGTTTCATTGGCAACGGGGGTCCTTTCAATCTTATGCAATTGAAGGTGATTCAGGAGGTGATTTCTTTGACGATTTTTACGGTTATTATTATGTTTTTGTTCAAGGGGCAGGCGCTTCAATGGAATCATATTGCTGCTTTTGTCTGCCTTGTCCTTGCCGTTTTCTTCGTCTTCCTGAAATAGCATTTTGCTTCATACGATTAGTATACCCAAAAGCCAAAAATAAAGGGTCCATGGCTTTTGGGTATACTAACCGTATTCACAATAAGGGTTTATTTTAAAATAAGGGTTTATTATTTAATACTTAGTGCTTCTGAAGGCCATGGACCAATATTATTTGGCCTTTAGAAGCACTAAGTGTTATAGTGTTATAATTAAGTGTTATATTGTTATAATATAGAATTCAGGAAAATGAGGACGATGCCGATGGGGGCGATGTATCGGATGAGGATGCGGACAACAGGATAAATCCGCACGTTCAGCGGCTTGTCGCCACCGTTGGAGAACTCATCAAGGACATCGGCAGAAGGCATCTTCCAACCAACGAAGATAGTGAAAAGCAAGCCGCCGAAAGGCATCAGCCAATTGGAACAAAGCTTATCAAGGAAGTCGAAGATAGTATCGCCAAGAATATGGACCCCGGAGAGCGGCCCGAAGGAAAGCGAACACAAAAGCCCCACGGCCCAGGCAAAAAGGACCAGATAAAGTACCGATCGGGAGCGCTTGATGTGCTTCTCCTCTACAAGATAAGCAACTCCCACTTCAAGCATAGAAATGGCAGAAGTAAGCGCCGCCATAAGCACCGCAAGGAAGAACACTCCGGACACGCAAATTGTTATCCAGGCGGCGTCGGAGCCCATTTTTCCAAAAATAAACGGCAAAGTTTCAAACACCACGCCGGGGCCGGAAGAGGGGGAAAGCCCCGCGGCAAAAACCGCCGGCATAACCGCGAATCCGGCCATCAGGGCAAAGAGCAGGTCAAAGCCCGCAGTGCCCACTCCGGACAGGAAAATGTTGTCCTTTTTTCGCATGTAAGAGGCATATGTCAGCACCGTCCCGACGCCAAGGGACAGGGAGAAAAACGCCTGCCCGACGGCAGCCATCAGGGCCTCGCCGGAGAGCTTGCTGAAGTCCGGCTTTACAAGGTAATCCACACCGCGCCCGGCACCCGGCAAGGTCAGGGAATAAACCACCGTTACCAGGATCAGGACAAAGAGTATCGGCATCGTTATTTTGGTGAACTTTTCGATACCTTTTTTCACGCCGGCCAGCACTACCGCCGCCACAAGGGCGATGAACACGGTATGCGCCAGCAAGGGGGCCTCGACGGAGGAAATGAACTCCCCGAAGTGCCCGGTTTCCTGACCGAAGGCCACGCCAAAAGACTTGAGCAGGTAATGGATTGACCAGCCGCCAACTACGCTGTAGTAGCTAAGGATAATGATAGGGCTGATGACCGTAAGGAGGCCTACTTTGTACCAGGAGGAGCCGGGCGCGAGGCGTTTCATGGAACCGAAGGTGTCCATGCCGCCCCGGCGGCCTATTACGGTTTCTGCAAAGAAGATTGGCAGGGCTATGAATATGCAGGCCAGGAAATAGACGATGATGAAGGCGGCTCCGCCGTATTCGCCTACGATGTAGGGGAAGCGCCATATGTTTCCAAGGCCGATAGCAGATCCTGCCATTGCCAATATCACCGTCAGGTTTCCACTAAACTGTTCTCTTTTTTTCATAATTGATTCTAATAACTTTTAGCCCTTGAAGACCCAAAAATAAGGGTCCATGGCCTTCAATGGCTAAAAGTAGTTTTCTATAGCACTGAACTAAGGAATACCAGAAGTACGGCAACCGGTGCTAAGTATCTGATTACAAAGTAGATGAAGCCGAAGAGGCGGGCGTTGAGGCGTTTGGTGCCGCTGTTGGTGAATTCATCGTAAACATCGGACCGTTTCATCTTCCAGCCGACGAATACAACGCAAAGCAGGCCGCCGGCGATGAGCAGCACGTTAGAGCAGAACCTATCCAGCAGATCGAAGATTCCAAGGCCAAAGAGCTGAACACCGGAAAGGGGGCCGAAGGACAGGGAGCAAAGTGCGCCCAGTGTCCAGGCAAAAATGAACGCCAGGATTCCGGCTTTTATGCGGCTCATCTTGAATTCTTCAGTAAGGTATGCGACCCCTACTTCCAGCAGTGAAACCGCAGAAGTGACCGCAGCAAAAAGCACCGTAAGGAAGAACAGCACGGACGCAATTGCGGTGAGAGCCGGCATCTGCTGACCCATGGAGGAGAAAATAAACGGCAGGGTGTCAAAAATGAGACCAGGACCGCTTCCGGGGGCTATTCCGGCAGCAAACACGGCAGGCATTATAGCCATACCGGCCAGCATGGCGAACAGGAGGTCCGCGGTAGCCGTCCCGAAGCCTGTAACCAACAGATTCTCAGACTTTTTCACATAGGAAGAATAGGTAATGATAATACCCATTCCCAGCGACAGTGAATAAAACGACTGCCCGATGGCGTCAAGCACAGTCTTGGCCGTCAGTTTTGAAAAATCCGGTTGCAACAGGTACGCCGCTCCCTTGCCCGCCCCCCGCAGGCTCAGCGAATAAACGACGATGACAACTATCAGCAGGAACAGGATCGGCATGCCGATTTTGCTCACTTTGCCGATGCCTTTTCTCACCCCGCCGAATATTATGCCGATGCAGACAAGGAGGAAGACCGTATGCGCCAGAAGGGGTTCCCATACAGAAGAAACGAAACTGCCGAATCCGCCGCCGGCACCGGCACCGCCGGTAAAGGACAAGGTTGCAGCCTTGAAAAGATAATCCAGCGACCAGCCGCCCACGACACTGTAGTAGGATACAATCAGCATCGGCGTAATGACGCAGAGCAGACCGAACAGGTGCCATTTGGTTCCGGGAGCCAGCCTGGCGAGCGCGCCGCGGCAGTTTGCCCCGCTGCGCCGGCCGATCACCGACTCGGCAAAAAATATCGGCAATGACAAAAATATTGTGGCGATTATGTAGACAAAGACAAAGGCGGCACCGCCGTTCTGCCCAACAACGTAGGGGAAGCGCCAGATATTGCCCAAACCAATCGCAGAACCGGCCAGGGCCATAATCACGGCCGCCATGCCTCCGAAATTCTCTCTTTTGTCCATTTTGTACTCCTTAGGAGGGGCACGCGTTCCCGATGAACTTCTTTCGTCTCTTTGGTTATTCGTTATGCGTTGCAAATATAAAATAATTTGGTTAGATTTGCAGTCTTATTAGATGACAAAGTTTTTCTATGAAAAAAGCATATGTTTTCCCCGGACAGGGGTCACAGTTCCCCGGAATGGGAAAAGAGCTCTTTGAGAGCAACGCAAAAGCAAAAGAATTATTCCAGAAGGCAGACGCCATCCTTGGCTTCAATATCACAGACATCATGTTCAACGGCACGGCAGAGGACCTGAAGGCAACCAAGGTCACCCAGCCTGCTGTTTTCCTTCACTCCGTAATCCTGGCAAAATGCTATGACGGTTTCACCCCGGACATGGTCGCAGGACACTCCCTGGGAGAGTTCTCCGCCCTTGCCGCAGCAGGTGCGCTGGACTTTGAGGACGCCCTTAAGCTCGTGGCCATCAGGGCCGGGGCCATGCAGAAATGCTGCGAGAGCGTTCCCGGCACCATGGCTGCCATCATCGGCCTTCCCAATGAGACCGTAGAGGCCATCTGCGAGGAAACTCCCGGAAAGGTTGTCGCTGCAAACTACAACTCAGACGGCCAGGTGGTAATCTCCGGAGAAAAGGCAGCCGTAGAGGCAGCATGTGAAAAGGCTAAGGCCGCCGGCGCAAAGAGGGCGCTTCCCCTTGCGGTGAGCGGCGCCTTCCACTCCCCTCTCATGGAGCCCGCACGCGCAGAGCTGGCAGAGGCTATCGCCAAAACGCCCTTCCGCGCTCCCGTATGCCCCGTTTACCAGAATGTATCGGCCAAGGCAGAGACAGACCCGGAGGTTATCAAGACCAACCTTCTGGCCCAGCTCACCAGCCCTGTAAAATGGACCCAGTCTGTCAAGAGCATGGTTGCGGACGGCGCCGGATACTTCATGGAAATAGGCCCCGGAGCAGTCCTCCAGGGACTTGTAAAGCGCACCGCAGGCGCAGAAGTTACAATTGAAGGACTTCAGGAGCCTGCTTAAACATCGGCAAAAAAAGTTTTAAAACTATATCTAAATCTAACATGGCTAAAGAAAAGAAATTCATCACTTGTGATGGTAACACCGCGGTAGCTAACATCGCTTATCTTTTCAGCGAGCATGCCGCTATCTACCCTATCACCCCTTCATCTCCTATGGCGGAGAACATTGACGAATGGGCAGCCCACGGAAAAAAGAACCTCTGGGGCGAGACCGTAAAGGTTACTGAGATGCAGAGCGAGGCCGGTGCTTCAGGTACCGTTCACGGCTCTCTCCAGGCCGGTGTACTTACAACCACTTACACCGCTTCACAGGGTCTTCTCCTTATGATTCCTAACATGTACAAGATTGCCGGAGAAATGCTTCCGGGTGTCTTCCATGTTTCCGCACGCGCCCTTGCAAGCCACGCCCTCTCCATCTTCGGAGACCACCAGGACGTTATGGCATGCCGCCAGACCGGTTTCGCACTCCTTGCTTCCGGTTCCGTCCAGGAGGCCCACGACCTTGCAGCCGTAGCACACCTTTCCGCAATCAAGAGCAGCATTCCTTTCCTGCACTTCTTCGACGGCTTCCGTACCTCACACGAGATCCAGAAGATTGAGGCACTGGACGAGGACGATCTCCGCAAGATGGTCAGCACCAAGGCCCTTGAGGCTTTCCGCCAGCGCGCACTTTCCCCTGACGCTCCTGTAACAAGGGGTACCGCACAGAACGGTGACGTTTACTTCCAGGCAGTAGAAAGCAGGAACCAGTTCTACGAGGCTATTCCTGACATCGTGGCACGTTACATGGGTGAAATCAGCGAGCTTACCGGCCGCGAGTACCGTCCCTTCACATACTACGGTGCAAAAGATGCACAGAACATTATCGTAGCAATGGGCTCAGTAACAGAGACCATCCGCGAAACCATAGATTATCTCGCAGCCCAGGGCCGCAAGGTAGGTCTCATCACCTGCCACCTGTATCGTCCTTTCGCAGAGAAATACTTCCTCAAAGTGCTTCCCAAGAGCGTCAAGAAGATTGCCGTTCTTGACAGGACCAAAGAGCCCGGTGCACTTGGAGAGCCTCTGTTCCTTGATGTCAAGGCACTCTTCCAGGGCAAGGAGCAGCAGCCGCTCGTAATCGGCGGTCGCTACGGTCTATCTTCAAAGGATACCACTCCCGCACAGATTATCGCCGTTTATGACAATCTTGACCAGAAAGAGCCCAAGACAGACTTCACCATCGGTATCGTTGACGATGTCACCTTCAAGTCTCTTCCCATCAAGGAAGAAATCTCCATCGTTAAGCCAGGTACCACAGAGTGCAAATTCTACGGTCTTGGTTCCGACGGTACAGTAGGTGCCAACAAGAACACCATCAAGATTATCGGTAGCCATACTCCCAAGTACTGCCAGGCATACTTCGACTATGATTCCAAGAAGTCCGGCGGTTACACCTGCAGCCACCTCCGCTTCGGTGACCAGCCCATCAAGGCTCCTTATCTTGTATCAACCCCTGACTTCGTGGCTTGCCACGTTCCTTCATATCTTACCAAGTATGACGTTCTCAAGGGCATCAAGGAAGGCGGCAGCCTCCTGCTGAACAGCCTCTGGGACGAGGAAGAGACCATCAAGAGGATCCCGGACAATGTTAAGGCCATCATCGGCAAGAAACATATCAACCTTTATATCATCAACGCAACCAAGATTGCAGCAGAAATCGGACTCGGCGGAAGGACCAACACCATCCTCCAGAGCGCATTCTTCAAGATCACCGGTATCCTTCCTTACGAGGAGGCTGTAGGTTACATGAAGGACGCTATCGTCAAGAGCTACGGCAAGAAGGGAGAGAACGTTGTTAACATGAACTTCGCAGCTGTAGACCGCGGTGGTGAGTACACCAAGGTTAACGTTCCCGCAGAGTGGGCAGAGATTACAGCCAAGTTTGAAAATCCCAACAAGGACCGCTTCGCTCCCGAGTTCGTCAAGAAGGTTGCCGATATCGTCAACGCCCAGGCTGGTGACACCCTCCCTGTAAGCACCTTCATGCCTTATGCCGACGGTACCATGCCCGCAGGCACTGCCGCATACGAAAAACGCGGTGTTGCAGTTACCGTTCCTTCATGGATTCCGGACAACTGTATCCAGTGTAACACCTGTGCATTTGTCTGCCCTCACGCTGCAATCCGTCCTTTCCTGCTCACCGCAGACGAGGCTGCTGCAGCTCCCAACACCGTCAAGATGGCAGATGGAAAGGCCGTTCTCAAGGATTACAAGTTCGCCCTTGCAACTTCAGTTGACGACTGTACCGGTTGCGGCAACTGCGTAGATGTTTGCCCTGCAAAAGAGAAAGCCCTTGTCATGGTTGCTTACGACGGACAGCAGGCAGAGCAGGAGAATTACAACTGGCTCCACAGCAAGGTTGGTTACAAAGAGAATGCTGTAAACAAGGCCGCTTCTGTTAAGAACGCCCAGTTTGCACAGCCTTTGTTCGAGTTCTCCGGCGCTTGCGCAGGTTGCGGTGAGACTCCTTATATCAAGAATATCACCCAGCTCTTCGGCGACCACATGATGATTGCCAACGCTACCGGTTGCTCTTCAATCTACGGCGCATCCTTCCCTGCATCTCCTTACTGCACCAACGCACAGGGTCACGGTCCCGCATGGGCCAACTCCCTGTTCGAGGACTTCTGCGAGTTCGGTCT
>OMVB01000016.1 GCA_900314395.1 uncultured Prevotellaceae bacterium
ACCTGAATTTGCCCACAACTGGGAAGTATTGTACAACCAGTAAGACACCTCAGACTTCTCACTGGAAATAGTAGTGGCACCCAAGGCATTGGTTGTAATATCGCTATAAGAATAAATCTTCTTTAGCGATATGGTAATTACAAAGATGACAAGGAACAGAAATATTGCTATTGCAAATAACAGTCCCAAGACACGAAGGGTCTTTTTGCCGTTGCCAAGAATGCTGTCCAGAGCATTGTATTTAGAGATTTCTACCTTAATCTCCCTCTCATTGTCCTGTTGCATTTTTGCATTCTCTATAATTGTTTCCGGCTTTGTGTTACGCCTTCTTTTAGGGGCTTTCGGTTCAGTTTCCATAGACAAATTGTTTTATGAGCAAATATAAAAAATATTCTGTATATTTGTACAACCATAACCAACGAAGTATGAGACATTTACCCATTTTTATAGTCTCCATGGTTTTTGCGGCATGCAGCTGCACTTCACACAGAGAGTATAAACTTGAACAAGTTATAATAGCTAACAGGCATAACGTCAGGGCGCCGCTTCAAAAGGAATATGGCACCACTCAGTCCGGACAACCCTCCGGCCATTATCGAATTGTCACTTAAAGGTCTTACAAAAGCCGATGGCTACTATCGTTGGAAAGACCTTGAAAACAGGATTCAGGAGACTTTGGCAGCCTTTGCCAAAACGGCAAAAGGAGAGAAACCATTTTAGGGAATATCCCGATTTGGCTAAATTGCATTTTTTAAGTATTTTTGCGCTCCGATATGAAAATAGAACAATAAAAAATATAGAATCATGAGAAAGAAAATCGTAGCAGGAAACTGGAAAATGAATACCACAGTTCCTGAGGGCGTAGAGCTCGCAAAGGCAGTTGCCGCAAAGGCTAATGAGATTCCCGCAGGCGTAGAGCTTGTAGTTGCTCCTCCTTTCACTCACCTTGCACTTGTTGCAGACGCTCTTAAGGGCAGCCCCGTTAAGCTTTCCGCACAGAACTGCGCAGACAAGGAGAAGGGCGCATTTACCGGCGAGGTATCCGTTGCCATGCTGTGCTCCGTAGGTTGCGACTATACAATCCTTGGCCACTCAGAGCGCCGTCAGTATTACGGAGAGACCGATGCCAAGCTTGTAGAGAAGACAAAACTCGCCCTTGCAGCTGGTCTCAAGGTTATCCTTTGCGTAGGTGAGAATCTTCAGGAGCGCGAGGCAGGCAAGCACTTCCAGGTTGTATCTGACCAGATTAAGGCCGTTCTTTACAACTTCACCGCAGAAGACATGAAGAACATCGTTGTAGCTTATGAGCCCGTTTGGGCCATCGGTACCGGCAAGACCGCTACCGCAGAGCAGGCAGAGGAAATCCACGCTTGCATCCGCAAGGTACTTGCAGACAAGTTCGGCGCACAGGTAGCAGACGATACCACCATCCTCTATGGCGGCAGCTGCAAGCCTTCAAATGCCAAGGAACTCTTCGCCCAGCCGGACATTGACGGCGGCCTCATCGGCGGCGCAGCCCTCAAGGCAGACGACTTCATCGGCATCGCAGTTTCCTTCTAACCGGTATGAAAAATTTTGTAGAAGAGCTCCGGTGGAGGGGCATGATACAGGATATAATGCCTGGGACAGAGGAAAAACTCATGGAAGGTCCCAAGGCGGCTTACGTAGGTATTGACCCTACTGCAGACTCCCTGCACATCGGTCACCTTGTAAGTGTAATGATACTCAAGCACTTCCAGAACTGCGGCCACAAGCCGTTCGCCCTGGTTGGCGGAGCCACCGGTATGGTGGGAGACCCTTCCATGAAGAGCGCAGAGCGCAACCTTCTGGACGAGGCTACCCTTAACCATAACGTTGCCTGCATCAAGGCCCAGCTTGCAAAATTCCTGGACTTTGACTCAGACGCAGCAAACAAGGCAGAGCTTGTAAACAACTACGACTGGATGAAGGACTACAGCTTCATCAACTTCATCCGTGACATCGGAAAGCATATAACCGTCAATTATATGATGGCAAAGGATTCAGTGAAAAAACGCCTTCAGAGGGACTCCAGCGAGGGCATGTCTTTCACCGAATTCAGCTACCAGCTCATGCAGGGCTACGATTTCTACTGGCTCTGGAAGAACAAGGGCTGCATCCTGCAGTTCGGCGGCAGCGACCAGTGGGGCAACATCACCACCGGTAACGAGCTTATCCGCCGCATGGACGGCGGCGAGGCCTTCGCACTCACCTGCCCTCTTATCCGCAAGGCCGACGGCACCAAGTTCGGCAAGACAGAGAAAGGAAACATCTGGCTTGACGCAGAAAAGACCAGCCCCTACGAGTTCTATCAGTTCTGGCTTAACGTAGCCGACGAGGACGCAGAGAGCTACATCAAGATCTTCACCATGCTTGACAGGCAGACAATCGAAGACCTTATCGCCCGCCACCGCGAGAATCCCGGCGCACGCGAGCTCCAGAAGGTACTGGCCCGCGAAATCACCATCATGTGCCACGGACAGGAGGAATACGACAAGGCCATCGCTGCATCGCAGATGCTCTTTGGAAACGCCACCTCAGAGGCCCTCAGAAGCCTTGACGAGCGCACATTCCTGGCTGTTTTCAGCGGCGTTCCCGGAGGAAAGCTCAGCAAGTCGGAACTCCCCTGCAACATCCTTGACCTGCTTGCAGTAAAGACCAACCTCTTCCCTTCCAAGGGCGAGGCCCGCAAGATGGTCCAGGGCGGCGGAGTAAGCATCAACAAGGACAAAGTAGCCGACATCGCCCGTGACGTAACGGAGGCCGACATCATCGACGGAAAATATATCCTTGCACAGAAAGGCAAGAAGAATTATTTCCTTATCCAGGTAGAGGACTAAGCTATGGAAGCACCCGCAACAACCCGCCAGCTCAAAGTAGCCCGCGAGATCCAGAAGGACATGGCGGAGATTATCCGCAGCAAAGGCATGGCCCACACCGCCGGTGCGATGGTTACCGTTAGCGAGGTACGCGTAAGCCCGGACCTGAGCCTTGCCAAGGTCTTCGTGAGCATCTTCCCTTCTTCCAAGGCCGATGCCGTCATGGATATCCTTAAATCCAACGTCAAAGTGTACCGCGGAGAGCTTGGCCGCATGGTGGCGAAACAGTTCAGGATTGTTCCTGAACTGGCCTTCCTGCTGGATTCCTCGCTGGATTATGCGGAGCATATAGACGACTTACTTAAAAAGTAGATTCTTCGGCCTAAAGGCCTCAGAATGACAATATGGAGCTGCCGCTGAAAATAGCCTTCAGGTATCTGTTCGCAAAGAAATCCCATAATGTGATAAACATTATATCGGCGATCAGTGCTGTTGGAATGGCTGTCGGAACAGCGGCGCTTGTTGTAATATTGTCCGTCTACAACGGCTTCAGCTCCCTTGTAAGCGACTCCCTGTCAAGCATCGAATCCGATGTAGTCATAGAGCCGTCGTCCGGAAAAGTTTTTATCCCCAATGCCGATGACAAACGTTGGCTGGCAGCGCTTCCCGGCGTTGAAAGCGCCTGCGAAGTGCTCCAGGAGAACGTTTTCATAACCTACGACGGCCACAACGGAGTGGCCCACGCAAAAGGCGTGGACAGCCTGTACGAGGCCACATCGGCAGTGAGGGAAAAGATTGTGGACGGCAGTTTTTCACTGGCCAAGGGAGATATCCCGCAGGCCGTGGTGGGCGTAGGCTTCGCCTACAAGATGGGCATCAACCCGCGCTTCCTGGAAGCCGCCACGCTATACTTCCCGGACAAGGACAAAAAGATTTCCGTAAGCAATCCGGCGGCCTCGCTAAGAAGCGTAAAGACCTGGCCCTCAGGACTTTTCAGCATCACAACAGACACAGATAATTCCCTCATCCTGGTGCGCCTGGGCACAATGAGGGAGCTGCTTGGCTACGACAAAGAGATATCGGCCCTGGAAATAAGGTTCCGGGAAGGGCTGGGAGAAAAGGATAAAAGACTGGCAGAAGAAAGCATCCGGGAACGCTTCGGGGAGTCTTATACCATCAAAAACCGCTTCCAGCAGAACGAGACCCTCTACAAGATGATGCGGACAGAAAAGGCGGCCGTCTATCTTATCCTCATCTTTGTTGTCATCATCATAGCCTTCAACATTTTCGGAAGCCTGACCATGCTTATGATAGAGAAGCAGGAGGACATCGGTACGCTTCGCAGCCTTGGCGCCAGGGACGGCATGATACGCCGCACCTTTGTGCTTGAAGGCTGGCTCATAACCCTTCTGGGCATGGCCGCTGGCCTTGTTGTTGGCCTTCTGCTGGTGTATGCGCAGCAGCGCTTCGGACTTATTAAGATGCCTGGGGACTTTGCCATGAACAACTACCCCGTAATACTCCGGTGGACAGATATAACAATCACCGCCATAAGTGTGGCGGTGATCGGTTACATTATCGCGCTGATTCCGGCAAGGAAGGCTATTCCTCAGGAAGGAACATAGGATCCCAGGCGGGGAGCTGGATAGGTTTCTCGTTCAGGAGCTTAAGGACGTCCTGGGGCACATATTTCTTTTCAAGAACAAGGCGGAACATATACTCGTTGAACCAGTCATCGGTCATGATGATGCTGCCCTTGTAGCCGGTATCTCCCCAGCTGTTTTCTACCATCCACTTTACAGGTTTGTCGTTCTTGATATCGACGGCGATAAGAGTCATGGCGTGGGTAGATCCGCTGGCATGTGTCTGGATGCGCTCTTTCTTGTTCATACCGAACTTGACACCCATAAGTGACTCATAATCAAAGTTATTCATATCTGCGATACCATCCTGGCGGCTAAGGAACTTGCCTACGTAGCAGGAGAAATACATAGCGGTATTGTCCTTGATGGAAGCGATAGCCATCTCCTTGATTCTCTCAATAGGAAGGTTGATGTAAACCCAGTTCTGGCCGTCGTAAACATGACGGTCGTACTGAATCTCATATACCTTGTAATACTCGCGGCAGGGGTCGTTCATAACCATGACATAGTTGTTTTCCAGGTCGCGGCCGATGAACTCCTGATAGAAGGACTTGGGAGTATAGGTTTTCTCGCTTACGAACTCTCCTTTGGCGTCATAGCGTGCCCAAGTGAACTCTGTGGGAGGCACGCCAAGGCAAAGGCCAAGGATATGGTAAACGTCCTTGAGGATGTTCACTTTAAGAGCCTGCACATCCTTTGCGGCAGCTTTGCGAAGACGGAGTCCGCCCTCACGGAGAAGGTTGGAAAGCTGTGCGCGCATCTGGGCGGTATTGTTGGCAGAAAGGGTCTCAGGCATAACCTCTGAAGGAACTACGCCGTATTTTGTAACCAGGTTGGAAACGCCGGTGAACTGGCCGCCGTCGCCAATCGGATGTGCAAAAAGCCAGTCTACTGTGCGGTCATCGTCCGGAAGATTGCGGGTGTCGATGATACCCTGGAGGAAGAGGTTGGCTTTCTCCAGCTGGTCATAGAAGAAGAGGTAGTTCTGGGAGAAAGTGAAAGCGCCAAGATTGTGCTCCTGAATCATCTTTGAACGGAGAACATTAAGTCCGGTGAACAACCAGCAGCGTCCCGATGACTTCTGGTTGGTGCGGCCCTTGGTTACGACCTCGTGGGAGAAATGACGGTCTGTCTTGACGATATTCTCCGGCCTTGCTGCCAGCACGTTGATCTGGTCTGCATTAAGGGCGTTGTGGATTGCCTTGTCTGCAGCGTTTCCTTCATAACCTTTGGCGATTTCCTTGAGAAGGTCTCCGGAGATTCCGCCGCCGGCGGTCTGGTTCTGGGCAAATGCGGCTATACCGATTAGCATAGCGGCGATGATTGTGAGTTTCTTCATATTTACAGTTATTAACTATGATTAATAATTATCGGATACGAATCATACAAATTTAAGAATTATCTGCGATAAAACAATTTAATAATCATTAATTAGTACGTCTATGCCGATATAAATCCTAATATTTTGGGATTGACCGGTGCCGATGCGGACGGTAACTTTGCATTTGAAAATGAAGACACAGTTACTTACTATTATATTATTGGTGGCATCGGCGCTGCAGACGGCAGCCCAGGACAGAGTCAGCGGCAAAGTTACAGACACCGCAGGACAGCCGGTTTACGGCGCCAGCGTGCTCCTGGACAGCAGGAGCTGGGCAATCACCGACAGCCTTGGCCGCTTCAGCATCGGCAATATCAAAAAAACAAGCGCAAACAGCAGACTCACAATACGTTGCATCGGTTATTTGGACCTGGTCTCCCCCATCCGCAAAGACGGCATTTATAAGATGCAGGACGACATTATGCTTCTGAACGAGGTAGTTGTTACCGCAACAGAGGAGCATGGTCTTACCACCACATCCAAGATCGGGGAAGACGCCATCAAACATATCCAGCCTTCCAGCATTGCCGATATCCTTGAGCTCCTGCCCGGCGGCAAGGCCGTTGATCCGGCCTTCGGCTCGCCACAGATTGCCAACCTTCGCGCGGCAGGCTCGCTGGGCAGCAACTATACGACATCGGCACTGGGAACAAGATTCATGATTGACGGCCGTCCCGTGGGTAACGACGCAAACCTGCAGGCCACGCCCGCGTATTCCGGACTGGGCAGCAACTACGTTAACCTTGGAACGGACATGAGGACAATTTCTACAGAGGACATAGAGTCCGTGGATGTGGTCCGGGGTATCGCTTCAGTAGAGTACGGAGACCTGACCAGCGGCCTTGTGAAAATCAACCGCAAAAAGGGCGGAAACGACATCAGGGCACGCTTCAAGGCAGATATGAAGAGCAAGCTCTTTTACGTTGGAAAAGGCTTTGAGAAGAGCGGTAAAACCCTGAACCTGAGCCTTAACTACCTGGATGCCAAGGCAGACCCGCGCAACACCCGCCAGAACTACAACCGCATCACAGGAAGCGTCAGGGGCGGATGGACCTGGGCATCGGACCGGTTCAGGTACAACCTGGGTGCCAACATTGACTATACCGGCTCTTTTGACAAAGAAAAGTCCGACCAAGATCTTGACTTCGGGACAATGGGGCCGATAGAAACTTATAAGTCTTCTTACAACAAATGGGCGGCCGGGGCCGATTTCTCCATTCACTCCAAAGAAGAGAAATCTTTCTTCAGGAGCTGGACAACCACCCTTTCCCTCACCTACGAGAAAGACCTCATAGACAGGTGGAAATACGTTACCCTTGGCATTGTAAGGCCGCTTTCCACCGCACTTGACCCCGGAGAGCACGACGCAGTGGCGATTCCGGCCAAGTACGAGGCCACAATGAAGGTGGACGGACAGCCCTTCTACGCCTTTGCGAGCAGCACTTTACGCTTCAAAAAGGGCATCCACGAGATTAAGGCCGGTGCCGACTGGTCCATGGACAAAAACTACGGCGGAGGAACCGTCTTTGACAGGGAGAGGCCCTTCTCTGCCACCATGAACGTGCGCCCGAGGGCTTTCTCTGCCATCCCTGCCAAACACCAGGTTTCCGCCTTTGCAGAAGAAAACGCCAAGCTGAAACTTGGAGATTACTCCCTGGAATACATCCTTGGCCTGCGCGCAAGCCTGCTGGCCGGCCCCGGAGGCAAATACGACCTCAACGGCAAACCCTTCCTGGACCCCCGCGGGAATATACGCATTGGACTCCCCTACATGATGTTTGCCGGACATAAACTGGAGGCGGGAATCTTTGGCGGAGCAGGCTCGCACGTCAAATTCCCTACCATGGACATGCTGTTCCCGGAGCCTCTCTATGGCGACGTTATGCAGCTTAACTACTGGCCTGTAGAGGAAAACCTCAGGCGTATAAATGTGCTGGTTTACAGGCTTGACCCCACTAATTACAGCCTTGGCGTTGCCCGTAACTTCAAATGGGAAACAGGTCTGGACGCACGCTGGAACGGATTTTCGTTCTCTGTAAACTGGTTCCGCGAGGACATGCGCTCCGGCTTCCGCAGCGGCAGCCGCCCGGTAAGCATCGTAAGCAAGGACTACGACGAGTCTTCCATCGACAAGAGCACACTCACCGGGCCTCCCGTCCTTGAGGACATTCCTTACGCCCTGGACACAAACCTGTTTGCATACGGTATTACAACCAACGGCAGCAGAACCGTAAAAGAAGGCCTGGAGTTCACCTTCAGCAGCAAGCGAATCCGCGCCATCCGCACAAAAATCACCTTCAACGGTGCCTGGTTAATCACCCGCTACAGCAACAGCCAGCCGGAGTACTACCGGCCTTCCGTCACACTAAACGGAAAGAATTACCCTTACATCGGCATATACAACAGGACAGACGGCAACAAACATACGGCACTTACCACCAACCTGATGACAGATACACAGATTCCCAGCCTGGGACTCATAGTGTCGGCATCGTTCCAGACCACCTGGTTCACAGATTACAAACCGTCGGTATACGACCTTACGCCGGTGGCCTGGCTGGACAAAGACCTTGTCAGTCATGTATTTACAGAGGCCGACAAAGACGATCCCCTCCTTGGCTACCTTGTCAGGGGTGCATCGGCGCTGGACTATGACTACAGGGTGCCGTTTGCTACCAACATCAACCTTAAGATTACAAAAACGCTGTACGGAGACAAGATATCGGCATCGGTATTCGTAAATAAGATTTTTGACATAACTCCTGATTACCACAGCAACGGGACGCTCAACAGGCGCAATGTAAACCCGTATTTTGGCATGGAACTGGACTTTAAGCTTTAAGATGAGAAGACTTTTTATCATATTGGTATTCGCCTTATTAGCAACCGGATGCGAGAAAAACTCCGGGCAGAATCTGGAGTGCCTGGTTACCCTTAATGCAGTGGTCCAGGGGCAGAGCAGCGCTCCTGTTTCCATTGTGGCCGACAGGACGCTCTCCGGCACTATGTTCCGGAATATCAATACTTTAGACAACTATAATATTCCAGCCTTTTCTAACGGAACCGCACAATTGCAGGTTTTAAAAGGCCTTTATATGATTACTTTTGATGCCGATGCCGTCTTTGCCGATGGCACGGAGCATCGCGTCCGCGCCGCGCAGTATAACTCCCCGGAAAAATCCGTGCGCCTTGTGGATGACAACTGTACCGTAACCCTGTACCTGACTGTTTTGCAATGAAAAAGTTTTTGACAATACTTGCAGTGATGCTGGCTCCTGCCCTGTCATACGGGCAGGACAGCCTGGCGCTGCGCGTTGCAGAGCGCCAGAAGCCGCTTATGGCAAGGGAATTCAGCCCGCAGTACACAGATATAAGCATACTTTACACGCCCTGGCTCACGGGGACTACAGTTCAGGCAGGCTATAATTGGGCAAAGGAGAAGAACGCCGTAATGACGCAGAACGGAGACGGCCTGTCTCTTGGAGAATTCCGGGCTTCTTCCCTTAAAAAGCTTGGAGACAGGGCCGCCGCGGAAGGCGGGGTTTCCTACCAAAGAGGCGTCAAAAGAAACGTGCTGTGGAACTCCACCTCTGACTTTGAACTGCTCTACCCGTACATTATGGCGGACACTGTTGGCGGAAACTTGCAGAAAGAGCAGTACGCATTCTACGGCCGCTACGCCGCAGGCATAGGCAGTGACTGGAAATACGGCCTCTCTGGCAGCTACAGGGCACTTCACGAGTACCGGCAGACAGACCCCAGACCCAGGAATATAACATCGGACCTTAGCGTTGGCGCAAGCGCCGGAAGGCAGGTCGGGAGCGGCCACGTGCTGTCCATCCAGGCCGGCTACAGGCGCTATCACCAGCTGCAGGCGGTGGCCTTCATGAGCCCGCGCGGCGCCAACACCGCAGAGTTCCATATGACGGGACTTGCAAGTGACTACGGCCGCTTTACGGGCACAGGCGACTTCACCAACCTGCGCTACAGGGGCAGCGGTTTCTCCCTTGCCGCCCTGTTGCAGCCGCATGGCTTGAACGGACTGTCCGCAGGCATCAGCTATAAGTCCTTCAAGACCGTACGCCATCTGGCTAACCAGAACGAAGTTCCTTATACAGAATTACTTTCGCAGAACGCCGATGCTTTTGCATCCTTCCGACACAAAGGAGAGACTTTCTCTTACGGAGCGATCCTGAAACTTGCCTACGAGCTGCGCCTTGGCAGCGAGGCAGTAGTTCCGGCCATCCTGTCCAGCGGAATAGACGACATTCCCTGGCTGACCCGCTACCGTAACCGGATGCCGTCCGCATCCCTGAGAGGGGTTCTGCAATGGCAGAACGGCGGAAGCACCTGGGCCCTGGAGCCATACGCAGGGGCGGAGATGTCCGCTGCGCTGCGCAAGGTGGACGAGGGCAAAATGACTGTTTACGGATATACCGGAGGCTGCTCTGCAAGCTATGTTGCCGTTCGCGGAAGACTTACCGCAAGTATCAGGCTGACAGGTCTTTACACCTTCCGCCCGGAGGGCAAAGTCCTTCTGCCGGCAAGCGCAGAGCCGTTCATGTTCAGCAGATATATCGACATTTATTCCTTCTTTACGGAGAATCTTGTACAAGGCGGACTGCAAGCCTTTGTCTCCTGGTCACTCGGCAATCTGAGCGTGTTCATGCGTCCGGAGCTGAACCTTAGGATGTGGGGAGACGACGGAAGGGCGGCAGCAGCCAGAATCGACATCGGAATAGAATTTTAATTATAAAACATATCGAATTATGAAACTCAACAAAATCTTCATTCTTGCAGCCGCTGCCATCATTGCGGCAGCCTGCAGCAAAGACCCTAAAGCAGAGCTCGTTATCGGAACTGATGACATCGCCATTGCGGCAGAAGGCGGCTCACAAACCTTCAATATCAACACAAACACCTCTTGGAACCTGACCGTGCAGGCAGAGTCCGACTGGATTACAGTAAGCCCCACTTCCGGCAAGAAGAGCACCCCTGTTACCGTTACGGTTCAGCCCAACGAAGCACTTACCAGCCGTAAAGCTGTCATTACCATTACAGCCGAGGACCTTATCAAGACACTTGTTGTGGAGCAGTCCCGCAACCCTATCCCCGGACAGGGCGAGTTCCTTATTGAGGAAGTTTTCTTTACAGGCAACCAGGACGAGGCCGGAGCAACTGCCAACGGAGAGCAGTACATCAAGATTACCAACAACACTGATGACACTCTTTACGCCGACGGACTTGTAATAGGAATGACCTCATTCTTCAACAGCCAGATTTCCAACGGAACCAGCTACTGGACTCATCCGGAGCTCACCGACGGTATCTGTATCGACAGCGCATTCCAGATCCCCGGAAACGGAACCGAGCATCCTGTAGAGGCCGGAAAATCCCTTCTTATCGCGCTTGCAGCCCAGGATTTCTCTGCAGCTAATTCCAACGCCTTCAACCTTGCAGTTGCAGACTTTGAGATTTATGAAGAGAATGACAGATACCCCGATGTCGACAATCCGGGTGTTCCTAACATGAACGTTCTTTTCAAGAGCTCCAATTCACTGACTTCCCTTCACAACAGGGGCTTCCAGAGCTACGCAATTATCAAACTCCCTGTCGATGTTACAGCCCAGCAGTTTACAGACGAGTACAAGTACGATGTAGAGGTTTACTTTGTAATGAACGGCAACATTCTGGTTACCAACCAGCTTCTCTCCCGCGCCGCCACTGCACATAAAGTGCTGAACGACTGGGTTCTTGACGGTATCAACTGCGGTATTGAGGAGAACTTCCGCGAGGGTGAGTTCAATTCTACCGTTGATGCCGGCTACACCGGTTGCGGCAAAGTAGACAAGGACGAGAGCAGGTTCGGCAAGAGCGTGCTTCGCAAGAGCGTTAACGGAAAACTGGTGGACACCAACAATTCTACCAACGATTTCACCCGCGACGCTACCCCTACCCTGAAGAAATAGCACAAAAAAATTTGTTATTATTCGCAAAATAATTACCTTTGCACTCCAATTTCCGCCCAAAGCGGGTTTTGGGGTGCAATTTTTTGAATAATAATAAAATAAGATACAATGAAAAGAACATTCCAACCTTCAAGGCGCAAACGCGTAAACAAGCATGGTTTCCGCGAGCGTATGTCCACTCCTAACGGACGCAGGGTTCTTGCCGCCCGCCGTCGTCACGGCCGCAAGAAACTCACCGTTTCATCAGAGGACAGATTCTAAGAAATAAGAGACTCACGGCGTGGGTCTCTATTTTTGTCATGACAGATCAGGATTATATGCAGGAGGCTCTGGCAGAGGCCAAGGCGGCGCTGCGGGAGGGGGAAATACCCATCGGCGCAGTGGTAGTGTGCAAAGGGCGCATCATAGGCCGCGGTCACAACATGACCGAGCGGCTGGGGGATCCTACCGCCCATGCAGAAATGATTGCAATCACCGCTGCTACAGAGGCTGTTGGCGGTAAATACCTGACTGACTGCACATTATATGTAACCGTAGAGCCCTGCCCCATGTGCGCCGGTGCCCTGAACTGGGCCCAGATAAGCCGCATCGTCTACGGCGCCCCGGACCCCAAGCGCGGCAGTAGCCTCTTCTCCCCTTCCCTCTTCCATCCCAAGACAGAAATCACCGACGGCATCCTCCAGGACGCCTGCGCCGCCCTCATGAAAGACTTCTTCAAAGATAAGCGGTAAAGCCCGCGCTGTAGAAAAGCGGTAAAAATGCATGCACCTCTATAACCACAAAGAAGAATACGACGCCCTTAAGAGCAAAGGGTTCAGGCTGGAGTTTTGAAGAAAAGCCCGGATAACGCTTAGTA
>OMVB01000162.1 GCA_900314395.1 uncultured Prevotellaceae bacterium
ATGGCGCTTGGTTTTGATTTCTGTTGCAAAGGTACAATCGAAAACGCCCTATCTTGAAAACGATAATGAAAGTTTACAAATTATATTTTTGCAGGAACCTATAAAAGATATTAAAATACTGATTTACAATGTAATTATTGAATATGCTATTTTTTCAAAATATAATTATTTTCTGAAAAATTGTGAAAACGCGGTATTTTTATTATATTTGGACACTCAATTGATCAAATATGGCAAAGGAAGAACTACGCAAAAGCGTATACAGAATCTTTTCAGATTTAGTAAAGCAGGATAACCTGATTACGATAGAAGAAATCGAATACTTGGATGCTATCTGCAAAGATTATGGTATCGCCGAACAGGACAAAATAGGTGGCCATATGATGACCTTAGCGGATGCAATTAGTACACTTCAGGGTGAGCCGATAGAAATCAGGAAAGACATTCTGAAACGCATGGAAGAATGTGCTATAAAAGACAACGAATGTTGTAGAGACGAATCCCTCCTATTAACTGCATTTAAGAACTGCTGTAAGGCTGTAATGGATGTCCGGTCATATGTACGCTCGTTTCCTGCTGCAAACATCTACATCAATGATTCGCAGTTGATATATCTTGAAAATGAGACTCAGTCTGATATAGTTCCTTCGCTGATGATGGATGAGGAGCAGTACTCGGATTTATGCGATATCTGCCGATTAGGAGGGTTCGATTTTATCTACATTCCGAAGGTTGCGGAGCACTTCCGTGATTTCAAGGACAAGGATATTCTCAAGGATATCGTTTCCCTTGTCTCTCCGTCTCTTAAGAAGAACGAGATTAATTCCATTATCCAGGTAATATGCGGAATGTCCACCACCTATTTCTACAAAAAGGTCCTTCGTGATAAGTTGCAGCTGCCAATTAGAATTGATAAACCAATCTGGATGTTCAAGATCGGCGACAGTGTGGTTGGGGGTGTTGACTATGCTAATTTTCTATGCATAGAGGTAGCAGAAACTGCTAAGAGCCAACTGCGAGATATAATGAATGAAATTATGTCTCGACAGAGTTCGTATCACTTGGTCATCAATAAATTGGGGAATGAGGATAAGAGTTTTGAATATGATGGATTCTATAGGACATTGTTGGATATGATGGCAATCAAAAAAGTCACGGCGCCGGATATCATCATTCACACCATCGGCAACGAGATTACTACGGCCGATGGGAAGAAGTTGATTCTTTCCGGTGTTGATTCTGAGGGCAACGCCTTCCCGATCATTATGGATAGACGAGAGGCTGCATTATATGTTCTTCTGCTATGTGCATGTGCAAAAGGTGGCCGCGGGATTGAGTTGTCTTTCATATACAACAGGAAAGGTGAGCAGATTCTCAAGAACCATGCCCATAGAAAACCGCAATATGATGCCATCTACAACGAGCTTTCTAACTGGGCGAGCATACCGGATATTACATCTATGAAAATCCTTCGTCCAGCACGTAGCTATATCGCGAGATCAATCAAAGAAACACCTGAACTGTCACCTCAAGCACTATACCTGCCGATAGAGAGGAATGGCTATTTAATGCTGTCAATAGAAGCAGATCATATCAAAGTGCAGGAGAACGGGAAAGAGAAGAAACTGCTTGAATCTGACCTTTATCAGCGATATATAACATCTACTATCGATTCGTAAGGTCTTTTGCTGAGTTCGAACCATGACGAATTTAACTGTCCCACACGTTCTATCCGTTCCGGAAAGGAACAAAACCCGTCCACGCTCTCCAAATCGTCCACACCTCCGTGGACATGGACACCATCACCGGCCAGCCTCTACGTCACCAGCTGCAGCAGTTCCCACCAGCCGCACCAGGTTAGGGAAGAGGTCCAGGCCGATGGCGTCCTCCAACTGGTCAATATTGACCTCCAGTGCCTCCGCCTTCTGATCAAACCCGCTGAATCCGTAGTTCCGATTCTTCACGATCCAGGCGTGGGCCTCATATCGTTCACCGTTGTCGGCATCATCCTGGTACCGCAGCAGCACAGCCTTGAAGAAAGCCTCCGGCACAGCAATGCGCTTGCCGGTCACGTCCGTCACCCAGTTGCCCTGGTCAGTGTCGATGCATCCCGTCACCACCCAGGACTCTTGTGCCGATAACGCCAGCTGCTGCACATGCTCCTCCAGCCAGGCCCAAAGCCCACCATTGAGGTAAGGATCTTGCGGAGCCATGTTCGTGAAATAGAAGGTCTGCTCATTCATTCCGGGCCTCATTCGGTCATTCGAAGGGCAGAGGTGGCCACGGATGTAACCTTCCACGGAACCTGCCTGATAGGTCCGCCGCAGATTCGGCTGCTTCTTCGAGGCCATGAACTTGTCATACTGCCAGGCGCCGGACCGCTTTCCCTTGCCGATAACCCCCTGGTTAAGCGGATACGCCACCCACATCGGTATCTGCCGTTTCTGGTCCCAGAACAGAGAGTAATTACGCTGCTTGCCCCAATACTCATCAGTATGGTGACTCACGAAGAAATGTTCAGGATCTTCGCTGAACGATGGCAGTTCCAGCCACCCCAGCTCAGCAGTCTTTGTGGAAACCTGGCCAGCTGCAGAGAGCGCAGCCAAGGCCATCAAAAGAAAGGAAATCATCAAGCGTTTCATAGCGTTCAGGTATTAACGCCCTTTGACTTCCATCGCTACTGCGAAGTTACGAAAATTAAACAGAAAAGCAGCCACAGTCTTCAATATCCGGCAACGGAAACCAGAGTGAGATTATCCCCATCATGAAGAATGGCCACGGAGGTGCTGTGACTGCTATGAATGGCTTCAAAGATACATCAGGCATTAAATAGGTGCAAATCCATACAAGCCTTGCACAAATTTCGTAATGTCGGGAATAGTTCAGACCTTTGATGCGCCCTGACCCATCGAGCCGCCCTTGGCCAAAGGGAAAGAATCGCTTGCGAAACGGTTCCAGGGCTTTTTTACTCCTCCCAGTCCACCAGCGCCCTGTCCAGGCAAATGCTCTTGACGCCGCCCTGAGGGCCTTGAATGTAGTAGTTCTTGGCCACGCGTTCAGGAATCTCCTTCAAGAACGCCAGCTTGATAGCAGCGCACTTCTCGCTGAAGGAATTGGCCAGTGGATCTACCAGCGCGTCTATGCTGGCTTCCACCTGCGCCTGGTCATCACTGATGGTCAGCTTCCGATAGAGATCCAGGATCTCGTCCCGATGCTCCTGCAGGCGCTTGAGCGAGGAACCCTCCGGATGCTTGAGGAACCAAAGGAACAGGGCTTTCGGCAGCTGGCGAAGTTTGATTTCCTTATCGTAGTCCGGGAGAAGTATCCGATAGTCCGATGTGACCTTCAGGCGGCTCAGTTTGACGGCCTTCTGCAGCCAGGTTTCTATTACCTCTACCGGGAAGTCCTGCATCACCAGCTCCGCAATCTTTGCTTCCACGTCGCTGGCCAGCTTCGCAAGTTCGGGATCTACACCATACGGATGCACCTCGGCTGCCGAATCGTGCAGCATATCCAGATGAACGTCATCGCGCTTAACCTTTGAGAATCTGATGCCGGTATCCTCTACAATCTCCGGAATCTGACGAAGGTATTTGCTCGCCGCCAGCAGGAACTTCTGGTGCGTTGATGCCTGAATCTCCATCACCAGGAATCCTTCCTCCGCCGGATGCTTCCTTATGAAATACCCAGCCGCCGGATTCATCTCCAGTCCTAGAGCAATGGCCATGGTCTTCCGGAACTCAATCTCATTGAGGTCGCCGATGCCCAGTTTCTGGCCAGGGAAGTTGTACCTGAGTTCCTTTGCGGTCAGCTGACCCAGCAGGTGCGGGAAACTCCGCAGCTGGTATCCCTTCATCGCAAACGAAGGAATCAGGTCGTTTGTCAGATCCAGGCAGTCCTTTACCAGAACGCCCGTAACCAGCCACACGTCATCGTTACGCACCGGCCACGGCATCACACCCACCGGCACATAATGGACCTCATCAGGAGCCATATAAGGAGAATGTTGAGTCATAAAATGCTTGCTGCAGTACAAAGATACGCTTTTTTCGCCAAACCGCCCCATACAAGCCTTGCACGGATTTGATTCTCACGGAAAAAAGGGCCATATTCGCGCTCGCCGGACCGGGCTCTAAGGCCCGCTGCTCGAAAGACCATCGGAGGAGTCGTCCGGCAAACGAAAAGCTGGGCAAGCGGTGGGATTCGGCTTTTATCGGTCCCAGTATTACCACCCAGCACGGAAGAGTTGCGCCGACACGTATAACAGGCAGGTCTCCTTGCAGTATGATGTCGGTCCTACGTGGCAAGGTTACCATTTTAATGCGGGTCTGCCTGCTCTCTTCCTTTTTTTGTAACTTTGTAAACCACAATACCATGGAAAAAGACACCAACAACATCTACCTGGTTGACCGCAAGCCCCGCAAGTGCCCCTGCTGCGGCGGAAAAGTCGTTCCCATCCTCTACGGAGAGCCCAGCAGTGAGGCCTTCGAGAAGGCCGACCGTGGCGAAATCGTCCTCGGCGGCTGCATTATCTTTGCCGATATGCCCGAATACCAATGCACCGGCTGCGGCGCCCAGTTCCGCAAACCGATTATCTACCGCAACCCGGAAGATGTCCTTAAACCCAAACGCTGATGGAAGAATTCATAGCACAAGTCTTCGACGCCTATTGCCAGGCCTACGATAAAGCCCTCAACGCCCAAGGATTCCAGCCCTGGACGGCCGACCGCAAAACCATCCACGAAACAAACCAGGTGCGCACTTTTATGGAAGCATACAAAGCCACAGGCAAGAACATCATAACATGGATGGAACTCCCGGTCCCGTTCTTGGGCGGCCACCTCAAGCCGCAGCTGGCTCATATCGACGGCTTCATTATCGATTACGACCGCAAGCGCATCATCTTCATCGAAGCCAAGCGCTTCTCCCGGCCCACTCAGTTCAAGAGCCTTGATGACGATATATGGCGCCTGTACACAATCCGGAAGGAAATCTACGTGGGCGACGGTCAGTTCAAAGGCATAAACCTTTTCGACTTTGACGCATACATCCTCCTTCTGGCCGACATATGGGAAGACCGCAGCGCCTGGACCAAAGATCTGGCCGTGAACTGGAGCAAGCGATCCAATGACCTCAACTGCGACCCCGGATACGTCCTCAAAAAGGATATCAAGGAGGTTATCCCCGGCTACCATCTCACATACACCTTGGCTCCTTACTTCAGCGCCGAACGCTACCGTAAAGAGTTGGATGAAACTCCAAAAGAGAAAAAAGTCCCTGACCCCAGTATACTGGAATACGCCGACGAGATCTACTTTGAATCCCTCCTAGCCGAAGTCAACCAGTCCGGTAAAAAGTAGCCGACACCACATAGCTTTGCGGACTAGCAGTGTCACTCCGCATTCCTGAGAAGGCCCCGTCAGTGTCCGTAGTAGTGACGGGGGCTATTTTTTTCGTATCTTTGTAGAACCCAATCACAAAGCCATATCATGCAGCAGAACGTCTATACCGAAGAAGAACTTCACTGGTGCCGTGGAGGCAATACCGGTATGCTACCCACAAACGTAACTCCGTCGCAGGTCAATGTCCTGGCCGATGGGGAAATCTTCGTCTTTGGCAGCAATTTCCAGGGCGCCCACATGGGTGGCGCTGCCAGAGTGGCCAAGGAGAAATACGGAGCCGTCTGGGGCATCGGTGAAGGCCTACAGGGAAAGTCCTACGCCATACCGACCATGGAAGGCCTGGAGAATCTTGCCCCGGCCGTCCAGCGCTTCACCTCCTTCGCCAGGCAGCACAGGGAGCTCAAATTCTTCGTCACCGCCATCGGCTGCGGCATTGCCGGCTATCAGCCCGAAGAGATTGCACCGATGTTTCTGGATGCGGCCTACCTCCCGAACGTCTATCTTCCACTGTCCTTCTGGAAGATCCTCATGAAGATTCCCAGAGCGGAAGAAAGCGTCCGCGCCTTTGCCCAGTCCGTCTTGGATGTCTGCCGATACGCCCACCGCAACAATCCGCCCACCTGGACCACCGCCACCGATGAATCCCTTTTCAGCGGCCTTGAGCGAGACCAGCAATGGCAGCTCGGCATCCTCCTAGGCGTCATCTCCCCGGCCGATGAAGAGCCGCAAACAAAGGCCCTTCCGGATGAACTCCGAGAAAGAATCTTGGATGCCCTGAAGAGAGCGTAACCAGCCCGCCAAATGCGCATGTCCACACGCCCAGAATCGTCCACACCTCCGTGGACATGGACAGTGATTATGCCATGTCGCTGACTTTTTGTAAATTTGCCCAATCAAGCGCACTCAGAAACAAAAAGATACCACATATGATGAAGAAACTTCTCTATCTTGCAATGGCCCTAGCCATAGTGGCCTACGAAAAGAATCCCGAGGGTGGCAGCACTACACCGAAGGACCACAATCTCTCTGGTTTTGCCCAGAAAGGGCAGTTCGTGAAGGGTTCCCAGGTTACGGCTTTCGCTGTAGGGTCAGACCTGGTGGCCACTGGCGAGAGCTTCCCGGCCAACATCTCAGATGACCTCGGCGCATTTGGTATTACCAGCAAGACAGCTGCTCCATACTTTGACCTCCGTGCCGAGGGCTACTACTTCAATGAGATGGAGGGAGCCGTCTCCACCAGCCCGCTCTACTTGGAGGCTTTCGTAAAGGCTGATGACACCAAGGCCAACATCAACCTGCTCACAACCGCCATCCGTCCACGCGTAAAAAAGCTCATTAAAGACGGAAAATCTTACGCCGATGCTGTATCTCAGGCCCAGAAAGAGCTTCTGAACGCCATCGGTTTCACTGGAACGGCCGGCAACTTTGACGATATGGACATCACAGGCACCACCGATGCTGATGGCATGCTGCTGGCCTTCGCCTGTATGGTTCAGCGTAGCCGTAGCGCAGCCGAAGTGACCACTCTCATCCAAGAGATAGCGTCAGATCTGGAATCGAAAGGAGCCTTGACCTCCTCTACCATAGAAAAAATCACATCGAAGGCAACAGGTATCAACCCATTTACTGTGATTGAAAACTTGGCCAAATACTACAAAGAAAAGAATCTTTCCGTCAATACAGTTCCGGCATTCTGGAGATACCTTAACCCCAGTTATGATGCCCCTCTCTTGATTGTTGACCACGAGACATTCTCGTTTTTGCCAGATCCGGGGAATGTCGTTTCCAGCCCTATCAAATATCCCGATGCTATTTCTGGAGTTATTAATGTATTGGCATCGGTAAAATTCACTGTTGAGATTGATGTCCAGGGAGCAACAGTAACAACAGAACAAGTCTTTGGCCCTACCTATCGTGTCTCCTATCAAATACCGGCCAATGAAGGTGAAACAGACCGCACGGCACACGTCGTCTTCAAGGATGATTCTGGCAATGTCTTAGCTCAGCGCGAGTACACTCAGGGCGCTAACCTGCAGTTCATCATCATTTCAACTAATCAGACAAAAGCTACTTTAGACACTTACGAGGATCCTTTCAAAGAAGGCGTTGAGATCGGAGTCAATGGTAAAGCCTATGCTCTTCAGAGATTTGACCAGTTATATGGAGCTATCGGCGTTGCCGTTCCCAAAACCGATTCTTATGTCATTTCCTATCCAATCGGAGCAGTCGTATCTGGGGGGCATATTGCCCGAGCAAAGACAACCGTCAATGCTGATCAGTCAACGCTTCAGGATATCCCTTTTTATGCTAGTTTGGCATCGTATAACGGCATGGAGATTCCACAGGTCGCAAAAGTATATCTCAAGCCTTGCCTTGATGCGTTCAGATTCGTCTCAAACGCTACGATAAAGAGAATTGAGATCAGTCCTGTAGAAGAGAACGAATATCTTGCCGGAACTGCATCCTTCGTTCTACGTCAGGATGATTTAGCTTATTTCCCTGACCTTAATCCCAATATTGAATTTGAATCAGGAGCTTCACATAGCATCGTCATCGAGAATCCAAACGATGGTGAGTATTTTTCGTGCATAACCTTCCCCCAGACATATAAGAGTGGGCTTAAACTCAAGTATAAAGTCGAAGTGAGTGGTGTTACAAGAGAAAATGAAATAACACTATCAAACTTCCCCGTATTCGATGCTGGGAAGCTCATTACCTTCATAATGAATAATAACGGCGAAAGAGACACTATCAATATTACAATCCAGGAGCTTCTCCGCAATTCAGATGTTGTAATAACTAAATAGGAAGGATACCGAATATGCAGTAAAGACGGAGCTTTAACAGAGGTTCCGTCTATGTTTATACTGATGCCGATGGTCTCCGCCTTCGGCGAAATTTAGGCCGATGCTATTCGGGCCGATGGTGCCAGGCCTCCGTTGTCGGGCACTCACTACGGCCTGCAGCGTTGGTGCGGTGCGAGGGTAGAAAAGCGGTCATCCACAAGACTCTGCCCAGCAGAGCTGGCCAGAGACTTGCGGCTGGGTTTAATGAGTGCCCACCTGGCCGCCTCGGCGTCCAGGACGGCACATATAAAAGGAAAAGCGGTATGGGAGACTGTGGACGGACAAGCCGTCCACAGACTCCAATCCTGTTATCCCCCCAACCCCTGATGTGCCCCCCAAAAGTTAGACAAAACTTAAAGGGGTTATGCCTGGTAATAAACATTCATTAGAAGAAAAGCTGTTAGTTGTTCAGCGTTATCTATCTGGAGAAAGTGCATCATCTTTAGAAAGTATCTATGGGATTGACCATCACGATGTTATCATGTATGTCAATCGTTATGTTCGTTACGGTAAGGATGGGTTGAAGCCGAGAGTGAGTAGAGTCACGCCGCTAGAAGTTAAGATGCAAGCAGTTAGGGAATATCTGGGACATTGTGTATCTTTGCCGGAACTGGCCGACAAATATGATGTGGACAGGAAGACAATACGTATATGGGCGCAGACTTTTGAGAAGCAAGGGTCGGAAGCCTTACGAGATAAGCGTAATGATCCTCGGCCTTCATTGCCTATGTACACAGGAAACGATAAGACAGCAAGTGAGACGATAAAAGAACTCCGGGAAAGAGTAAAGGACCTGGAGGCGGAGAACGCGCTGTTAAAAAAAGTGAAAGCCTTAGTCGAAAAGAGGGAGGCCCAACTACGCGAGACTGGGTCGAAGCCATCCAAGAACTAAGGCCAGAATACGGCCTCAGGAGGCTCCTGAGGCTTCAAGGGATGGCAAAAGCGACATTCTATTATCATCTCAAACGAATTGACTTTGATGATGGATATGATGACTTGAGGAATATAATCAAAACCATATTCGAGAAGCATCATAGCCGGTATGGCTACCGACGCATCACTCTTGCATTGCGCGGCGACGGAATATATGTCAATCACAAGACCGTGAGCAAGTTAATGCGTCAAATGCACCTGAAGGCACTTAGGACGCCACGTCAGTTCCACACCTACAAGGGGAATGTTGGCAAAGTGGCTCCCAACACGGTAAATCGCAACTTTAGAGCCAAAGAGCCAAACAAGAAATGGACGACCGATGTGACTCAGGTCTTGATTAAGGACGAGCGCATATACTTGTCTCCAATCCTTGATATGTTCAATGGAGAGATAATCACATATACCATCACTTCCAGGCCAGATCTGAAGATGGTCATTGACATGGTTCAGAAAGCGATGAAAAAGGTCCCAGAGCATAATGGCTTGATATTACATTCCGACCAAGGATGGCATTATCAACATGTTAAATACCAAAACGAACTGAGGATAAATGGTATCGAGCAGAGCATGTCGAGAAAAGGAAACTGCCTGGATAATGCAATGATGGAGAACTTTTTTGGGATAATGAAGACGGAATTGCTATATTCGCGTCAGTGGAATAGCATGGATGAGTTCAAGAGAGAACTCAGAAAGTATATCCACTACTACAACTACGATAGAATCAAACTACGGTTAAACGGACTGAGCCCGGTGCAATACCGAACTCAGAACTCATAAAAATCTATTATTAACCGTCCAACTTTTGGGGTTCATATCAGGGGTTGGGGGGATAACAGGATTGGAGTCTGTGGACGGCTTGTCCGTCCACAGTCTCCCATACCGCTTTTCCTTTTATATGTGCCGTCCTGGACGCCGAGGC
>OMVB01000157.1 GCA_900314395.1 uncultured Prevotellaceae bacterium
TGACATTCTCTTCTATATTCTTCTATAATTATAAATTATGTCTCCTCTATAATTATATCATTTTGTCTCCCTGCAGGTCATATTTGAAAGGCCAAAATATAAGGGTCTATGGCCTTTCAAATATGACCTTTCGGTCGACGACTATCGAACTTTTAATAGGGCCATGGTGGCGACTCCTAAAATGATTGCAATAATCCAGAAACGGGTGACAATCTTGGCCTCGGGGATGGCCCTGACGGGCTTTTGAATCTTGGCCGGGATGCCTTCTTTCTGGAAGTGGTGGTGCAGGGGGGACATCTTGAAGATGCGCCGGCCTTCACCGTATTTCTTGCGGGTGTACTTGAAGTAGAAGCGCTGCATAAGTACGGACAGGCTTTCTACGAAGAAGATTCCGCAAAGCAGGGGAAGCAGCAGTTCCTTTCTGATAAGGACTGCGGTTACACCTATGATGCCGCCTATGGTAAGGCTGCCGGTGTCTCCCATGAATACCTGGGCGGGGTATGAGTTGTACCAGAGGAAGCCTATCAGGGCGCCTACGAAGGCGGACATGAAGATGGCTATTTCTCCGGAGCCCGGAATATACATAATATTCAAATATTCAGAGTCTATGAGGTTGCCTCCCAGCCAGGCCAGTACGCCCAGCACCACGCCCACTATAGCCGATGTTCCCGCGGCCAGGCCGTCCATGCCGTCGGTAAGGTTGGTTCCGTTGGAACAGGCCGTTATGACGATAACTATCATCAGCACGTAGAAAATCCATTTGAAGTACCAGCCCCATTTGCCGCTGAAGGGTGAAAGGCTCTTGTAGTCGAACTCGTGGCTGCTTACGAAAGGAATGGTTGTCTTGGTGCTCTTGACTACGTCCTCGTTCTTCCACTGGCCGGTGGTTACGTGAAGGTCGGTGTCGCGGTCAAGTACTTGTGCTTCAGCTGTTTGCGCTGCGACTTGGACCTCTTTGGGCGCTACTTTTTCACGGACAACTATGTTGTTGCTCTGCCATACTGTTATGCCTACGATAAGGCCCAGCACAATCTGCAGGATGAGCTTCATTTTCTCGCTCATGCCTTCTTTGTTGTGCTTGAAGACTTTGATATAGTCGTCCCTGAAGCCGATGGCTCCGCACCATATTGTTGTGAATATCAGAAGCAGGATATAGATATTGGTGAGGTCGCAGACCAGAAGGGCTGATGCCAGCACGGCGATGATAATGATGATGCCGCCCATGGTAGGGGTGCCTTTCTTGCTCAGCTGTCCCTCCAGGCCCAGGTCGCGGATGGTCTCTCCGATCTGGAGTCTCTGCAGCCTGCGGATGATGCTTTTTCCTGCGAACAGGGCTATAAGCATGGCTATCACGGCAGCCAGGAAGGCCCTGAACGTCAAGTAGGTCATCAATCCCTGACCGGGAATGTCATATCCTTTCAGTGCTTCAAATAAGTGGTAAATCATAGCGCCTCTATGCTTTTAAAAATGTCTCTAACTATCTCACGCTCATCAAAATGGCGGTGCTCGGTGCCTATAATCTGGTAGGTCTCGTGGCCCTTTCCTGCAAGCAGGATGGCGGCCCCGTCCGGGGACGTCATAATGGCTGTGCGGATGGCCTCCGCGCGGTCTGCGATGCAAAGTGTCTTTGCAAGGCCGCGGGGGCTGAGTCCGGTTTTCATCTCTGCGATGATGTCTTCCGTACGCTCAGACCTGCTGTTGTCCGATGTCAGGATAATCCTGTCGGCGTATTTCTCTGCTACTGCGGCCATTTCCGGCCTCTTTGTGCGGTCACGGTCTCCGCCGCAGCCGAATACCGCTACCAGCTGCTGCCCCTCCTGTGCGATATCCTTAAGGGTGGTAAGCACGTTCTCCAGGGCGTCGGGGGTGTGGGCGTAATCCAGTATGATGGACAGGTTCCTGGGGCCCCTTATGGTCTCCAGGCGGCCTTTGGCGGATTCCAGCTTGCTGATTCCCACCAGGGCTTCCTGCTTTGTGGCTCCCAGCTCGATGGCTGTAGAGTAAATGGCCAGTATGTTGTAGGCGTTGTGCCTTCCTATCAGGCGTGTCCATACTTCTTCTCCGTCTATCTTCAGGAGCATGCCGTCAAAGCTTTCCTCCATGATGCGGCAGCTGTGGTCCGCCATCTTGCCCAGGGAGTAGGTGACAACCCTTGCGGCGGTGTTCTGGACCATCACGGGGCCGTTTTTGTCATCGATATTGATGATTGCGGCAGCATCGGCAGATAGTCCGTCAAAGAAAAGTTTCTTGCAACGGAGGTACTCTGCAAAGGTCTTATGGTAGTCCAGATGGTCATGTGTCAGGTTGGAGAAGATGCCTGCCCTGAACTTCAGTGCAGCCACTCTCTGCTGTTCCATGCCTATGGAACTTACTTCCATGAAGCAGTATTCGCAGCCCTGTTGCACCATCTGGGCCATGAGGCGGTTTATTGTTACAGGGTCCGATGTCGTATTGGTTGTCTCTGTCTCTGTGCGGCCAACGTAGTTTGCAATTGTAGAAAGCAGTCCGCAGTTGTAGCCCAGATTCATAAACAGCTGATACAGAAGTGTTACCGTTGTGGTTTTTCCGTTTGTTCCGGTGATGCCCACAAGCTTGAGCTTCTGTGAGGGGTGGTCGTAGAACTCGTCTGCGGCCTGTGCCAGGGCTATTCTGGAATCCTCTACTTTGATGGCCGTAACCTTTTCAAGTGCCGCGCGGGCCTCCGGGGTTAGGTTCTCTGTGTCGTACATTACTGCGGAGGCACCTTTCTCTACTGCCTGCGGTATGTAGCTGTGTCCGTCGCTGGCAAAGCCCCTGACAGCTACAAACAGGCTGCCCGGGATGACCTTCCGCGAGTCGGAGGTTACGAGACTTATTTTTTTATTTCCGATTATCATGTTATTTCAGTGTTATTTGTACAGTTTGTCCTTTTCCAAGTTTGCTTCCTGCGGCGGGGGTCTGGCTCTTTACGTGGCCGGTGCCGCTCCAGACTGCCGTGTAGCCGCTGCTCTCAAGGATGTAAACAACATCCCTCAGGCCCATTCCCCTTACGTCCGGAATCTGTCCTTCCGGGGTGTCCGGAATCTCTGCGGCCTGCATCTTGGGAACCTTTCCGGAAGCTTGCAGGACCTCGCCGCCATCGGCATCGAAAGCGTAGATGTTGTCTACGATTTCCCTGAATGCCAGGGCAGGGTTGTTACCGCCATAGACTGCCTCCGAAACGTAAACAGGCTTTGTGTACATAGTCACAATGGCGCTGTAACGGGGCTTGTCTGCAGGGAAGAAGCCCACGAAGGTTGCCTGGTACTGGCGTTTGCCGTCCAGTTCCCTGGTAGCTATCTTCTTGCCTTTCAAGTATTTGGCTTCTATGACCATCTGGGCTGTTCCGGTTTTTCCGGCTACTGGAACCTTGGCTCCGTAAAGCTTTGAGTGGCCTGTTCCCTTGGGGTTGCTTACTACTCCTGCAAGGGCAGACTTCAGGGTGTCGGCAGTCCTTCGGGAACAAATGCTGGCGTTGAGCACTGTAGGGCCCAGTTTCTTGACTACGTTAGGCCCGCGGTCCAGGCTCTCTACCAGATAAGGTTTCATCATCTTGCCGCCGTTTGCGATGGCGTTGTAGAACATCAGGATATGCAGCGGTGTCTCTTTAACGGTATATCCGATTGCCACGGACGGCAGGTCTGTCAGGCTCCAGGTCTGGCGGTTGTCCGGGTTGGGCAGCAGCGGGGTTGCAAGGCCGTCAAGGTCGAACTCCATCGGCTCGTCACCCAATTTGTACCTGTACAACTTGTCCAGCATCTTCTTGGGGGTCTTGCCGTAGTACTGCAGGGCCAGGTAGCGGAAGGCGTAGTTGGACGATATCTCCAGGCAGTGCCTTATTGTAATGGAGTCCTTCTTGGTCCTGGCCATGTAGTTGGTAATGTAGTGGTCGGAGCCGAACATGGGGTACTTGGGAACTATGCCCCTGTTTGTCGGAATCTCCTGATCTATAGTAACATAGCCGTCTTCCAGCAGACTCATAAGAGTTGTTACCTTGAACACGGACCCGGGCTCTCCGGCCTTCGTTACGGCCATGTTGTAGACCTCGTTCAGGCGGCCGTTGGTGGAGTCCCGCAGCAGGTTCACCATCGCGCGGATTCCTCCGGTTTCCACGTCCATGACTATCATGCAGCCTCCGTAGATGTTGGGGTTCAGGCTCATGCTGTTTCGCATTGCGTTGTCTGCTATATCCTGAATGTCGATGTCGATGGTGGTACGCAGGTCAAGTCCGTTTTCTGCGGCAACCCAGGTGCTGTCGTAGTTCTGGATTTTTCCGTGAAGGTCCGTATCCTTCATCCATTTGAAGCCGTCTTTTCCGTGAAGATAGAAGTCAAAGCGGCCCTCCAGGCCTATGTGGCTGTTGCTTTCCTGGTTGTTTTTAACATAGCCGATGGTTCTGCGGGCCAGGCTTCCATACGGGTACTGGCGGGTTTCCTCGCTCTCTACTATCATTCCTCCCTTGTTTGGGTCTTCGTTGAATAGCGGGAGTTTTTTCAGTTCCAGGAGGAATTCGTGGTCTACGAGACCGCCTATACGCAGGTGGCGTTTGTTGCTTTCCCTTCCGCTGACGATTTCCTTGTAGTAAGCGTCGGCGGATTTATCTTTGTACAGCCTGGCAAGGCCTTCTGACAGTTCGCGGGCCTTGTCTTTCCACTCTTGCTCCTTCTGGTCGCCTTTTTCCCTGCGTTTGGGATTGTCGCTCTTTTTCATGTCGGCGAATTCTTCCCTTCTTACGGTGCAGTCCATGTAAACGCGGTACATGGGCAGGGACATGGCAAGGAGGCGTCCGTCGCGTGCCAGGATGGAGCCTCGCTCCGGGTAAAGCGGCTGTTTTATGCTTCTGGGTTTGAAGAGACTGGCGATGGCGGGGTCCGGTTCGTATCGGAGCTGGATATCCACTATCCTGAGTATCAGGACGATGCCTGCTACCAGGTAGAACAGATATATCACATAGAGGAATCTCCCTATGCGTTTTCCGTTGTCGCTATTTCCCTTTTTTCCCATATCTCTTTTTGTCATTCCGACCGTAGCGGAGGAATCTCTATTCTTCTATCCTGTCCGCAGGCTTCTCCGGCAGGGTAATCTCCGACCCTTGCTCCCGGAGCAGTTTCTCCACGGTCTGCAACCTGCCAAGGCCAACCAGTTTCACGGTCTTCTGTGCGTGGAAGATTTTAAGGTCGTTCACGGCACTGCGGTTGCGTTCTACCGTTGCCAGGGTGTTCTGTACCATCATGCTGTAAAGGATGATGAGCCATACCAGCAGGAAGGTATAGGCAATGTGTATGAAGTACTTGTCAAGCTGCATCCTGAGGAGCAACTCTCCTTTCAGAATCGCCATAACAGTATTCTTTATTGCCACAAATACCTTTTTCATCGCAGTTCTTTTTTGGGTTTACGGTTCTGTTCCAGAGGCCATGGACCCTTATTTTTGGGCCTCTGGAACAGAGACCGCAAACCTATATTCTAACAGCAGTACGAAGCTTGGCGCTCCGTGCGCGGGTGTTACTTTGTATCTCTTCTTCCGTGGGAAGGACAGGCTTGCGGTCCAGGGCCTCGAACGGAGTAATCATCCTGCCAAAGGTATCCTTTTCCTGCCGGCCTTCCACGTTGCCGGTCTTAATAAAATTCTTCACCATCCTGTCCTCCAGGGAATGGTAGGTGATAATCGCGAGTCTTCCTCCCGGGGCTGTCACTGCGGGCAGGGCCTTGAGGAATTTTTCCAGGGAGCGCATTTCCTGGTTTACTTCTATGCGCAGCGCCTGGTAAACTTTTGCCAGGAACTTGTGCTCCGCCATCTTGGGCAGGGCGGGCTCCAGTGCTTTGTCAAGGTCTCCCGTGGTGACGATGGCGGCCTTGCTGCGGGCGACTGCTATAAGTGACGCCAGCCTGCCGGGCTTGTCCACCTCTCCGTACAGGCGGAATATTCTTTCCAGTTCCGATGCCTCGTAGGTATTCACAATATCTGCGGCGCTAACCGGGGCCTGGGTGTTCATCCTCATGTCAAGAGGAGCATCGTACCTGAAGGAGAAGCCTCTTTCAGGAGTGTCGAACTGATGTGAAGAGACTCCCAGGTCTGCCAGGACGCCGTCTGCCTTTGCCGGCAGCCCGCGTTCCTTTGACAGGAGCTCCACATAGTTCTGCACAAAGCGGAAGTTGTTGTGTACAAGTATCAGTCGGTCGTCCTGCGGAGCGTTCCGGAGGGCGTCAGTGTCACGATCGAAGGCGATGACCTTGCCACTGCCATTTAAGCGTGAAAGTATCCCGGCGGTGTGACCACCGCCTCCGAAAGTGGCATCGATATAAAGTCCTGATGGATTTGTAACCAGCGCGCTTACGCTTGCGTCAAGCAAAACGGGAGTATGATATTCGCTCATTCCTTGCCCTCCTATCTCTGCTGAGACAATTCTTGGGCAAGTGCTTGGTAATCAGTGTTGGACATCTCCTTCTCCCTATAGGCGGCAGCGTCCCAGATCTCGATTTTGAAGCCTTTGCCTGCGAATATCACGTCTTTGGTTAAACCTGACATTTCTTTCAGATTTCCGGGGATGGATATGCGGCCAAGCTTCGGGTCAGGAACGACAATCGCGCTGTCCTGCATATATTTCCTCCAGAAGTTGGCGTGATTGGGGTTGAAGAAGTTTAGTTTGCTTTTAATAGACTCTGCCTGCTGCTGCCATTCCTCAAATGTGTACATCTCAAGGCAGTTTTGGTAGATGTCTTTGTGCAGGACGAACTTCATTTCACACTCAGGGGCGACAAGGGCCTTGAGGCCGGCAGGGAATACTACTCTTCCCTTGTCGTCCAGCTTGGCTGCAAAGTCTCCTATGAAGGTGGAACAGTTCATTATCTTCGGTTTTCTTTCACGCTGGGGACAAAGATACGAAAAACTTTTCCACTTTCTTCCACTTTTTTACAATTTTTTCCACAATTTTTTTAAAATACCCTTTCCCAACGCTACAGAGCCTGTATGGTTTGGAAACTTACGCTCCAAACCATACAGGCTCTTTCGCAAAACAACTTGGCTTACCTTTAGCCTTTAACGGCGGCCGGCGTCCAGTGCTTGAAGAAACTCAAGACTTTTTTCTTGCTGTAACCGTCACCTTCCTCAAGGTAGCTGGAGTCTTGCAGGTGAATCACCTTGCCGCTGCCGTCCAGAACCACGAAGACAGGGTAGCCGAAGCGTCCGAAGTTGTTCAGGCGTTTCTGCAGGGCCTTGTTCTGCTCCGCCTTGGCGGCATCGGCAGTTTTACCGGGCTTGTAGTTCACATGGATGAATACAAAGTTGTCGTCGATGATTTTGGTAATGTCGGCATCGGCCTTGACGAAGGCGGCGAACTTAAGGCACCAGGGGCACCAGTTGCCACCGACCTGGCAGATGACGAATTTTCCCTCTGCGGAGGCTTTCACAACGGCGGCCTCAATCTGTTCAAGGGGGTTAACGGTCTCGTCGTAGACGGGTTCTAATTTTTTGTTCTGGGCGTTTGCCAGAAAGGGAAGTGCCAGCGCAAGGGCTGTAAGGAGTATTTTTTTCATAGAATAAGATTTTTCGACTTCGCTCAAAATGACAAAACTATTCTGTCCAAACAAGGTAGGCGGAAACCAGCCAGAAGTTCATCTCGTTTTTCTCGTGGGACAGCGGCTGGGCTGTAGGAATGCTTATGGTAAGGCGGTGGGCGCCGGCGGCAAGGTCCTCAAGGGGAACCACTACCGGATTAACCTGCGACCCGGGACACCAGTTGGAGCGGGAGTAGTCAGAAGAGGCGATAATCTCGTCAATCTCTTTTTCCACCCTGCGGGGGCCGGACGGGGTCCAGGCTACGTAAGCGGCGGTACGCCTTTCCGTCCAGACGCCGGAAGTGGGGTTGAAGCGGCGGAAAGATGCGCAGTCCGTGCGCCATGGAGTGTAATCGATAACGGCCTCTCCGTCCATCGAAACTATGTTTCTCTGCTTTGTGAACTCATCGCCCTCACTGTGGCCGCCGTGGCCTGTGGTAATGTAAGCAAGGCGTGCGGAAGAAGGCACCTGGGGCAGTTCAAAGTCTACGCTCAGGTCTTTGCGCGCAAAGATGTCAGGGTACTCCTGGCCAACGTAATAGACAGTGTTAACCAGAGGCATTACATGGCGTTTGGGCAGGGGAGTGTACTCGTTTCCGGTCTCCTCTACATCGATATCAACGCTGGCAATATAGCCCTCCTTTGTCCAGGTGTCAATGAAAACGCCAACGTAGGCATCGTCCTGCAAAAGAGGGAAAAGATCGGTGATATCGGCCTCCCAGTAAGTCTCAGGGGCCCATCCGTCCACGTAGACAGGGCGCGTTTTGCTAACCTTGGCGGTGTCCAGGCGGCTGTAGAAACCAACGCCGAAGGGCGTCATGAAGCGGAGCAGCTCTGCTGCGGGGGCATATCCGTCGGCCGCGGCAACGCCAACCAGTTTTTCATATACCAGGGAGTCGACGGCAGGATAGGCGGCTTCTCCGGCGGCTACAGTCATCATGTTTACTGCCTGCGAGCCGGGGATAACGAATACGGAGCCGCTCTTGTCCCAGCGGTCACCGGCGGATTCTACGCGGACGGTGATGGTGGCTTTGACATCGCGCTCGTATGCGGGCAGTTCAATCTTTTTAAGTATGATGCGGCCGTTTCCCAGGCGGATGATTCCGTTTTCATCGGCAGCGTTAAAGGCCCCCAGCGAATCCGGAATCCAGCGCAAAGGCTCCTTCTGGAAAACGCTCAAGCGGGTGTCTCCCACGCTCTTGTAAGTCTTGGTGCAGGCCGATGCAAGGGTTGCGAGCGCACAGGCCAGGATGAGGAATTTTCTCATATTTTATTCGTTCATTGTTATAACTTGACCGGAGCCGCGGTACAGGCTTACCGGGCCGTCCGTTTCTATCGCGATAACTGTAATGGCGCTGTCCAGGGCATCGTCGGGGACCGTAATCTCCAGAAGGCCGGGTACTTCGGACCATGAAAGCTTGTTGAAAATCTTCCACTGCGGAGCGATGTCGCTGCCAACTATGCGGACTTTTTTGATGTTGTCCACCAGTCCTTTTACTTCTACCGGGCCGATGGGTTTGTATGGCAGATAGATGTAGAGGACATCGCCGGCGGTGCTTACGCTGGTGTATGCCTTTACGTGGTCTCCGGGGATGCCTGCGCGGGTGTTATATACGGCCTCTGAGTGTTTGGAGGTCCATCTTCCCAGTTCTTTAAGTACGGCGACTTCTTCCTCCGGGATGCTTCCGTCTTCCCTGGGGCCGATGTCCAGTAGCAGGTTCCCTCCGTTGGAGATGCAGTCTACCAGTGTTTTGAGCACCATCTGGGGGCTCTTGAAGTTGAGGTCCTTGTGCTGGAAGCCCCAGGAGTCGTTGATTGTGTAGCAGAGCTCCCAGTAGCGGTCTGCGGGACGCACTACGGGAACACCTATTTCTGGCGTGCCGTAATCTCCGTAACCCTGTATGCGTGAATTGATTATGCATGCTGGATTGTCGCTGCGGAGCTTGTCTGTGAGCTCTTTTGCCTTCCAGGTTTCCGCGCTCTGCTCCCAGTCGCCGTCAAACCACCAGAGATCCGGTTTGTACTGAGCCGTGAGCTCGTCCAGCTGTGCCGTGATGAAGTCCAGGAACTTCTGCCAGCGCTCCGGCTCCGCGGCTATGTCATACTTGGCGGGGCCGTTGCGGTAAATATTGGGATAATCCGGGTGGGACCAGTCAATCAGTGAATAATACAGTCCCAGCTTCACTCCTCCGCGGCGGCGGACAGCATCGACAAAAGGAGTAAGGACATCCCTGGCGGCGGGGGACATTTTCACAAGGCTTTTGTCATCGGCCTTGGTGTCCCAAAGGGCAACGCCGTCATGGTGCTTGGACGTGATGACGGTGTATTTGGCTCCGGAGCCGGCAATCAGGTCCGCCCAGGCTTCAGGGTCGTATGAAGACGCCGTAAACCTCTTGGCCTGGGCCATATAGTCTTCGTGGGAAATGTAACCGTTGTGGAAGGACCAGCTTTCGCTTACTCCGTCCACGGCGTAGATGCCCCAGTGGATGAAAATGCCCAGTTTGGCATTGTCGAACCATTGCATTTTTGCAGTGTCCACTGGCATGTTCTCTTGAACGGAACCGGCCCCCTGTGAACAGGAGGTCAGTACCGGAATTATTGCCAGAAGGCAGTATGTCAGAAATTTTCTCATAGTCTTTCGATGGTGGCCTCGCGGTCAGGGCCAAGGGAGATTATGCTTATTCGTGTGCCCAGATAGCCTTCTATGAACTTAAGGTAGTCCATAAAGGATTTCGGCAGGTCTTCTTCCTTGCGGATATCGGCCAGGGATGTCTTCCAGCCGGGGAAATCTGTGTAAACAGGGGTGATCCTGCCGTCTGAGATGTCATAAGGGAAGCGGTCTGTCTGCCTGCCGTCCACCAGATAAGAGGTGCAGGCGCGGATGGTTTCAAAGCCGTCCAGGCAGTCCGACTTCATCATTATAAGGTCTGTGACTCCGCTAAGGGTTACTGCGTATTTGAGGGCTACAAGGTCTATCCAGCCGCAGCGGCGGGGACGTCCGGTTACTGCTCCGTATTCATGGCCGATGCGCCTTAGTTCCTCTCCTGTGGCATCGAACAGCTCGGTAGGGAAGGGGCCGCTTCCCACCCTGGTGCAGTATGCCTTGAAGATTCCGTATACTTTGCCGATGCGGCTGGGGGCTGCTCCCAATCCGGTGCAGACGCCGCCGGCGGTGGTGTTGGAGGAGGTTACGAAGGGATATGAGCCGTAGTCTACGTCCAGCATCGACCCTTGTGCGCCTTCCGCCAGGATTGGCTGCTCTTTCAAAACATCATCGACAAAGAATTCGCAGTCTACGAATTTGTATTTTTTCATTCTGTCGATGGCGCCGAAGAACTTATCTTCTTCAAGGTCCTTTTCCTCATAGCTGAAGCCCAGATTCTTGAGTTGCTCTTTATGTTTTGCGGTGAGTTTCAGGTATTTGTCCTTGAAGTCCGGGAGTTCGATGTCTCCTACCCTCAGGCCGTTACGGCCTGTTTTGTCGCTGTAGCACGGGCCGATGCCTTTAAGTGTGGAGCCGATTTTGCCTTTGCCTGCGGCGGTTTCACGGGCTGCGTCCAGAAGGCGGTGTGTGGGAAGGATGAGATGGGCTTTGCGGCCTATCACAAGTTTCTTTTCCGGTTCTATGCCGGTGGCTTCCCTGATGCTGTCGCATTCTGATATGAAGGCGATAGGGTCAAGGACTACTCCGTTGCCGACGATGTTGGTGGAGCCTTCCCTGAAGATGCCGGAGGGGATGCTCCTGACTACGAAGGATTTGCCGTCGAAGTGCAGGGAGTGGCCGGCATTGGGGCCGCCCTGGAAACGTGCTACCACGCCGTAGCGGCCGGCAAGTACGTCAACTATTTTTCCTTTGCCCTCGTCACCCCACTGGAGTCCGAGGACTACGTCTACTTTATGCATTGCCAAAACTGTTTAGAACGGAAGATCATCGCCCTCCTGTGCAAGGGGTGCTGCAGGGGCTGCGCCTTGTGCCGTGAAGCCTGCGGGAGCGTCTTCACGGTCGTTCCTTCTTGTGAGGAGTTGGAGATTGTCTGCGACGATTTCTGTGATATAGCGTTTCTGGCCGGCCTGGTCTGTCCAGGAGCGGGAGCGGAGGTGACCCTCTATGTAGAGCTGGCTGCCTTTCTTGACGAAGCGCTCCACTGTGTCTGCTAGACCTCTCCAGGCTACGATGTTGTGCCATTCCGTGTTTTCCTGAAGATTGCCGGAGCGGTCGCGGTAGCGCTCTGTTGTTGCCAGAGTGAAGGTTGCTACTTTGGCGTTTGTGCCGTTTGCTGTGTTTCCATCAAGGTAACGTACTGTAGGATCCTGGCCCACGTTACCGATAAGCATTGCTTTGTTTAGTGACATATCTATAGTAGTATTTAAGTTGTTTCAAAGATAAGTAAAAGACTTGACAATATAAAAATATTGTCAGTAATTTTTCCGAACTTTTTACATACCTCTTGCCGGCTGACTTAAGTTTCTATTTTGCGATGTTGGTGAGGAGGGGGAAACCGGCGAGGGCCTGGAGGCGGAGCCAGTCCTGGCCGGAGACATGGATGGCGCCGGCGCGGAGCGCGCTCAGAAGCAGTCCATCCTTGAATGCAGGATTCTTGTAGTTAGCCTCCACGACTATTTTCGGGTGGTGCGATCCGATTTTCCCAAAGTCCCCGACTTCCAGCTCATTTAAGCCTTCTGCCGCGGCCGACGCCGCGTAAATAATTACGTCACAGCTCCTTACGGCCGCTTTTAGATCTTGAAGGCCGCAAACGGCAAAGCCGTATTCAGGAGCACTCATGGCAAAATCTGCGGCCTTTGACTGGGTGCGGTTGCAAAGGATTACATCGTAACCCAGCTCTGCTGCGGCAACCGCGGCCGCACGGCCGGCTCCGCCGCAGCCGGCGACCAGCGCCTGGCCACCGCCGGGATACAGGACACTGAACTGCTGCTTGAAAAACTGGTGGACCCGCTTTACAAAGTCCGCCCCGAACTCCCCGTGGAATTCGCTCACAATTTCCGGGAAACAAGCCTCTGCAAGGCCGAGAATCACTGCAGAAAAATCCGTATTGTCCCCGTATATAATCCCGCTGGAACCTGGCCCGGAACCGGGCTGTTTGACGGCCAGGTTAATGGCTCCGGCCTTGAACGCCGGGCCGGAGAGGGCTCCCAGGCCGTCGGCGGTAAGCGCGGCTACCTGCGCAAATGCTTTCTCCTTGAAAGGCGCAGTTATATTCACTCCGTCGTAGTCACTGAGGAATCGTTTCCAAAGTACCTGGAAATCAGAGCCTTCTATAAGGTCGTAAGGCCACTTTCCGCCGTAGGCGGCACGGAACAGTTCCGGGCTGCCGGAATGGGCGATGTCGCTGCCTATGAGTCCGAATCTTTTCATGGATTCTTCGCTTTGCTCAGAATGACAGGGGACTGTCTTTGGCGGACGGCTTCGAAGAGGAGGATGGCGGCGGAGACGGAAACGTTCAAGGAATCCAGACGGCCCAGCATCGGTATGCGTATATGCTCATCGGCGGCAAGACGCCAGGCGTCGGACAGCCCCGTTGCCTCCGTTCCCATCACGATGGCAACCCCGCGGCGCATATCGGAATCGTAGTAAAGAACTGAGTCCTGGAGCTGCGCTGTAAGGATGCGTATCCCATTGTCTTTCAGGTATTTGATTGCATCGGCCGATGTCGCAGTGACAACTGGTACGGAAAAAATTGCGCCGATGGATGCCCGAATAAGATTGGGGTTGAAGAGGTCTGTCAGAGGGTCGCAGACGATGACGGCATCGGCCCCGGCGGCATCGGCGCTGCGAAGCACCGCGCCAAGATTCCCCGGCTTCTCTACGGATTCCAGAACCATTACCAGCGGGTTCCCCGGAAGAGAGATGCTGCCAAGGCTTCGCCCGGGCGTAACCATTTCTGCTATAATGCCTTCCGTTCCTTCACGGTATGCGATTTTGCCGTATACGACAGGGGAGACTTCAAAGAGATTCTTCGCTTCGCTCAGAACCTTGCAAAGCAAGGGGGTTTCTTCGGTCAGTTCAAGGATCTCCGGGCAAACAAACAGCGTATCTATCCGGAAACCAGCCTCAAGTGCATGCTCCAGTTCCCGCCGGCCCTCCAGGACAAACAGCCCCTTCTCCCGCCGCAGTTTAGATTTTTCCTGCAACGCCAGAAGCTCCTTTATCTTCGGATTCTGCGCAGAAGTAATTCTCTCTGCCATACGTGTTATAAAGACTTCTCCGGCCTCATCTGAGGGAAGAACAGAACATCCTGGATGGTAGTCTGGCCCGTCATGAACATCGTCAGGCGGTCAATACCCATGCCAAGACCGGAAGTCGGAGGCATACCGTACTCAAGAGCACGCACAAAGTCGTAGTCAATAAACATAGCCTCATCGTCACCGCCGGCCTTAAGCTTAGCCTGATCCTCGAAGCGCTCAAGCTGGTCTACAGGGTCGTTAAGTTCTGAGTAAGCGTTAGCCAGCTCCTTGCCGCAAACAAAGAGCTCGAAGCGCTCCGTAAGGGCAGGATTGGTACGATGCCTCTTTGTAAGAGGAGACATCTCCACCGGATAATCGATAACAAAGGTAGGCTGAACGAAGTTCTTCTCACAGTACTCTCCAAAGATAGCGTCAATCAGCTTGCCAACACCCATCGAAGGAGTAATCTCCACATTCAGCTTCTTGCAAACATCGCGGAGCTCGTCAACGCCCATACCGGCAACATCGACCCCGGCATATTCCTTAATTGCATCAAGAATGCCGATGCGGCGGTAAGGAGCCTTGAAGTCCACCTCATTGCCGTTTATGGTAACTTTTGTTGTGCCGTTTACGGCGGTAGAAACCTTCTCCAGCATCTTCTCTACGAACTCCATCATCCAGATGTAGTCCTTGTAGGCAACGTAAATCTCCATGCAGGTAAACTCAGGGTTGTGAGTCTTGTCCATGCCCTCGTTGCGGAAGTCCTTCGCGAACTCGTAAACGCCGGAGAAACCGCCCACAATCAGCCTCTTGAGATAAAGCTCATTGGCGATTCTCATGTACAGAGGAATATCCAGGGCGTTATGGTGAGTGATGAAAGGACGAGCCGTTGCACCACCCGGAATCGCCTGAAGGATAGGAGTTTCCACCTCAAGGCAGCCGGCTGCGTTGAAGTACTCGCGCATGGTGGCGATAATCTTGGCCCTCTTAACGAAGACATCCTTGACCTGAGGGTTCACAATAAGGTCTACATATCTCTGGCGGTAGCGGAGTTCCGGATCCGTGAAGGCGTCGTGCACCTTGCCGTCGGCCTCCTTTACGATAGGGAGAACCCTGAGCGACTTGCTAAGCACAGTGAGCTCCTTTGCATGCACGGAAAGCTGTCCGGTCTGGGTGATGAATGCAAAACCCTTTATGCCGACGATATCTCCGATGTCCAGGAGTTTCTTGAAGACAGTGTTATACATGGTTTTGTCCTCTCCGGGGCAAATCTCGTCGCGTTTTACATATACCTGGATGCGGCCGGATTCGTCCTGAAGTTCCATAAACGAGGCCGCTCCCATGATTCTGCGGGACATAATACGGCCTGCTATGCACAAATCCTGAAGATTGTTCTCTTCCGGTTTATACTCTGCGGCGATTTTAGCTGCGGTGGAGTTTACGGGGTAGAGAGGGGCGGGGTAGGGATCGATGCCCAGCTCGCGAAGTTTGTTCATCGATTCACGTCTCAGGATTTCCTGTTCACTTAGCTGTTGTGTTGCCATTTTCCTTTTTTATTATTTATCGAGTGGCAAATATAGAAAAAATTGGCTATATTTGGAAATTCTTTGGAATATGCCGCTTATATGGAGAATGCAGTTGAAAGAAAATGGATCATAAAAGAGGCTTCCAACCCGGAGGCTGTGAGCCGTTTGTCCGCAGAACTGGGAATTGACCCGGTCCTGTCGGGACTGCTTGTCCAGCGCGGTGTGGAAACCTTTGAACAGGCCCGCGCATTCTTCCGCCCGGACCTTGACTCGCTTCACGATCCCTTCCTGATGAAGGATATGGACAAAGCTGTGGAGCGGCTCCGCAAGGCTGTCATTTCCGGGGAAAAGATTCTGGTCTACGGAGATTACGATGTAGACGGAACCACCGCCGTGGCCCTGGTTTATTCTTTCCTGCGCCGCTTTACTTCCCGGGTTGATTTTTATATTCCTGACCGATACGACGAGGGTTACGGAGTCTCCCGCAAGGGCATTGAGTGGGCGGCGGAGAACGGTTTCAAGCTCATTATCACCCTGGACTGCGGAATAAAGGCCATAGAGAAGGTGGAATACGCCGCTTCCAAGGGTATCGATGTGGTGATATGCGACCATCATCTTCCGGAGGAAGGCCTTCCGGCAGCTGTGGCCGTACTGGACCCCAAGAGGGAGGATTGCCACTATCCATTCGACGACCTTTGCGGCTGCGGTGTAGGCTTCAAACTTGTTCAGGCTTATTCCCAGATAGAAGGCATTCCGTTCGAGGAATTGATTCCTCTTCTGGACCTGCTGGTTGTCAGCATCGCATCGGACCTGGTATCGGTCCGCGGGGAAAACAGGGTGCTGGCTCACTTCGGCTTAAAAAGGCTTAATGAGCAGCCTCGCAAAGGTCTCCAGGCCATCATCAACCTTTCCAATTTGGAAAGCAGCCACGTGACCATTGACGATATCGTCTTTAAAATCGGCCCCCGAATCAATGCCGCCGGCCGTATAGAGAGCGGCCGCCTGGCAGTAGAACTCCTTACGGCGCAGGATGACGCCGAGGCCGCCCGCATCGCATCGCAGATCAACGACAACAACAACGAGCGTAAGAGCATAGACCGCGAGATAACCCGTGAGGCCATAGAAATGGTAATGACGGGCAACTGCATATCTTCGGAGAATGCCACCATAGTTTACAACCCGTCGTGGAACAAAGGTGTTGTGGGCATCGTGGCTTCACGCCTTGTAGAGGCCTTCTACAAGCCTACATTTGTGCTTACCAAGTCCAACGGCTTCGTTACCGGTTCCGCCCGCAGCGTTCGTGGCTTTGATTTGTACGATTCAATTGAGTCCCAGGCAGACCTTCTGGAGAACTTCGGCGGCCATATCTACGCGGCCGGCCTTACCATGAAGGAAGAAAACCTGCCGGAGTTCGCCCGCCGCATAGACGAGTACGTGGCTTCCCACCTGAGCAAGGAGATGTCTACGCCTGTTGTTGAGGTAGATTCCGTGCTGGATTTCTCGCACATTACTCCCAAGTTTTTCAGGATCCTGAAGCAGTTCCAGCCTTTTGGCCCCGGCAACAACGCACCGGTCTTCCTTACGGAAAACGTGTACGACGACGGTAACGGCCGCAAGGTTGGCCCGGCAGCCCAGCATCTTAAACTGGAACTTATCCAGGAAAGCCAGCCGTACCACCAGATTGGGGCAATCGGCTTCAATATGTCGGAGTACTTCGACCATATCAAGGCCGGCAACCCCTTCGATATCTGCTATTCTATCGTGGAGAATTACTACCGCGGAAATTCCACCATCCAGCTGCGCATCAAGGACATCCGCGAGCGGGAGGATGTTATCTGATCTCTTTTGCTGCGGCTTTGTAGTTGGCTTTGCGGGTGTTGTAGAGGTTTTGAAGGAGCTCAAGGAGCTCTTTTTTTGTTTTTGCCGATGCCAGCAGTGGTCTTTTGCCGATGTTCCCCTGGGCCCAGAGGCGGTCTGCGATTGTTTCCAGCGGGGTGTCCAGCCAGATGCAGTGGCTGTATTTCTTCACCAGCTCCAGATTCTCCTTATCCTCCAATGTGCCACCTCCAAGAGCAAGGATTGAAATGTCTCCTTCCAGAATATCCTGAAGGGTGGCTTTTTCCAGGGAGCGGAAGGCGGGCTCACCGCCTTCGGCGAAGATACGGGCAAGGCTCTTGCCGGCGCGGCGCTCGACTTCTGCATCAAGGTCTATCCAGCGGGCTGGATGACCGGATGCAGAAAGCTGCGCCGCGAGCTCCTTCGCAGCACAACTCTTCCCGCTTCCGGGCATTCCTGCTATTGAAATAATCTGGTCCATATTTTTTATAGTATGTCACCCTGTTCCAAAGACCATGGACCCTTATTTCCGGTCTTTGGAACAGGGTGACATGCTTGCATGTTAAATATTGAAGAGGTTAGGCTCTTCCTCGTCACCGAATGAGAGGTCGTCTATGCCAAGGTCAATGACGTCGCCTGCTACTGCGTCCCGCTTTTTGGGAGATTCTTCGCTTTCGCTCAGAATGACAGGGGAGTCGCTCTGGGTGACAGGGGAGTCTTCTGGAACCGGCAGGGGCTCTCCGAAGGCGACGGCCTTGAGGTCGAACGGCGAGCACTTCTTGCCCTTGGCCGTGAAGCCCTTCTTGCCGATAAACTCCTCTGCATCAATTGTTTCCGGCTGCCTGTGTGCGAACTTGCCACCGAAGGTAAGCTCTATAACCGGACGCTCGTCGGAAGAAACAGCAACCAGGTAACTGCCCTTGGCATCGGCAATAAAACCAAGAGGAGTGTTGTCGCTTACAGGGAAACTGAACCTCTTCACATAGAAGGCCTTGGCCGCACCGTCCCAGTAAAGGGCCGTATAGGTCTTGGAAGTATCCAGCTTTTCTATCTGGAGCACATCGCCCTGATAGCGGTTGCTAAGGTCGAACGAAGTGGTATAGAAGGTTCCGTTCTTGAAAACCGCCAGGATCTTGTCCTCTGCGCCAAACTGTCCAAGGTGGATTCCGCGGCCGTCCTCATTCAGCCTCTGGACATCGGCATCGTACCAGATATCCTTGCCGCTGATAGTGGAAACACCCTTGTTCTTGAGGGTTATCCTCTGGATGGCGTTCTTTGTCACAAGATTGCCCCTTGAACCGCGTGCCTTGATTGCCAGGGCAGAGAAATCGTATTCGATAGAACTCTTCTTGAGCATCGGCTTGGGCCTGAAGGTGACTCGCACGCTCTCTGCCTCTCCGTTGTGGTTGGCCGTCATCCACATAATCTGGCTGCCCGGCTTGCCCTGGGTGATATCGTACTCCTTGTCGCGGGTTATAGAGGTGATATTGAAGCGCTTAGCGTAATATATGGAGGACTTTCCGTCGCGGTAGATTACGTTGTAGATTGTACGGTCGTCGCCTCGGTTGAAGACATTCGCATAAATCAGGTCCTTTGCGATGAACGCCTTGTCCGTAACCTTTGTCACCCTGTATGTTCCATCCTTGCCGATGGTGATGATTTCACTCAGGTCAGAGCAGTCGCAGATATACTCTCCGCCATCGTCTTTCTTAAGGCCGATGCCGACGAAGCCCTCTGCCAGGTTGGCATAAAGCTTGGCGTTGTTGTTGACAACCTTGGTGGCTGCGATGGTCTCGAAGTTGGTGATTTCCGTCTGGCGGGGGAAGAGGTCCCCGTATTTTTTCTTAAGGGACTTGAACCAGTCGATGGTGTACCTGGTAAGATGCTCCAGCTTGTCCCTGAGGTCTGCAATCTGCTCCTCTATGCCGCGGATTCTCTCTTCCACGGCCTTGACGTCGAACTTGGAAATCTTGCGCACCGGCTTCTCCACAAGCTTAAGGATATCGTCCATTATAATCTCGCGGTTAACCTGGCCCTGGAACTGCTTCATGGCCTCGAATACCTCCTGAAGCTGAATCTCCCAAGTCTTCTGGTCCTGCTCCAGGACTTTGTAAATGCGGTTCTCGAAGAAGATTCTTTCAAGGGAGTTGTAATGCCAGTCGTCCTCCAGCTCGTTCAGGCGAATCTGAAGCTGGCGGCCAAGGAGCTCCTTGGTGTGGTTGGTGCTGTATTCCAGCACGTCGTTTACGCTCAGGAACTGCGGCTTGTTGTCTACGATAACGCAGGCGTTGGGCGCGATTGTAGTCTCGCAGTCCGTGAAGGCGTAAAGTGCATCAATCGTCTTGTCCGGGGATACATCGTTGGGAAGGTGAATCACAATCTCTACCTTCTCCGTAGTCATATCCTCTATTTTCTTAATCTTGATTTTGCCCTTGTCCTTTGCCTTCAGGATGGTGTCTATCACCTGCTGGGTGGTCTTTCCGTAAGGAATCTCCGTTATGGCGATGGTATTCTTGTCAATCTTCTCAATGCGCGCGCGTACCTTTACAATACCGCCGCGCTTGCCGGCCATGTATTTGGAGCACTCCGCGAAGCCGCCGGTAGGGAAGTCCGGGAAAATCTGGTAGGGCTCTCCCTTAAGGATGGCGATGGATGCATCCAGAAGTTCGTTGAAGTTATGCGGGAGAATCTTGGAAGCCATACCCACGGCAATGCCCTCAGTTCCTTGCGCCAGAAGCAGCGGGAAACGTACCGGGAGCTCCGTAGGCTCCTGGTTGCGGCCGTCATAGGACGTCATCCAGTTGGTAATCTTAGGGTCGAATACAACTTCCTTTGCGAACTTGCTCAGGCGGGCCTCTATGTATCGGGGGGCCGCATTGCTGTCACCGGTGAGGATGTTACCCCAGTTACCCTGGCAGTCTACGGTAAAGCCCTTCTGGCCCAGCTGGACCAGGGCTCCAAGGATGGATGCATCACCGTGAGGGTGATACTGCATGGCCTGTCCTACGATGTTCGCAACCTTTGTAAAGCGGCCGTCGTCCATCTTGTACATGGCGTGGAGCACACGCCTCTGTACGGGCTTCAGTCCGTCCACGATGTGCGGGACGGCCCTGGCCAGGATTACATAGGATGAATAGTCAAGGAACCAGTCCTTGAACATTCCGGAAAGCTTGAACTTTGTGCTGTCTTCACCCAGCAGGCGGTCGTATCGTCCGCTGGGAGTGGCCGAATCGTCCAAAGGCTCGCCGGCTTCATCGTCATCGAATTGACTGTCAACGTTTTTGATATCGTCCCAATCTTCGCTCATTATCTTCTCCTTTTATTCTTCGTATCCGAATCTTCTCAATTCCTTGCGGCTGGTGCGCCAGTCGCTGTCTACCTTTACAAACAAACTCAGGAACACCTTCTTCTGGAAGAAGTCTTCCATTTCTATGCGGGCTGCGGTGCCAAGGCGCTTCATGGCCTCGCCTTTCCTGCCTATCAGTATGCCCTTCTGGGAATCCCTCATCACGTAAATCACCGCGCTGATGTCGTATTTCTCCTGTCCCTCAAGGAACTGCTCCACAACAACTTCGCAGCTGTACGGAATCTCCTTGTCGTAAAGCAGAAGAATCTTCTCGCGGATAATCTCAGAGGCGAAGAACCGCAGGTTTTTGTCAGTAAAAGTATCTTTGTCATACCAGGGCGGGCTCACCGGGAGCTTTTCCACTATGGTATTGAACACGTTCTCCAGGTTGAATTTTTCCTTTGCCGACACAGGGAAGATTACAGCCTTCGGAAGCTGCTCCTGCCACCACTGCATCAGCGATGTAACTGTCTTCTGGTCGCTTATGTCAATTTTGTTTATTACCAGGATGACCGGGCACTCCAGGCGCTTCAGCTTCTCAATATATTCGGCATTCTTGTCGGCCTTCTCTACCACATCGGTAACATACAGGATAAGGTCTGCATCGCCGATTGCGGTATCAACGAAGTTCATCATATTCTGCTGGAGACGGTAGTTGGGTCGCAGGATACCAGGGGTATCGGAGTATACGATCTGGTAATCATCGGTATTGACGATACCCATGATACGGTGCCTGGTGGTCTGCGCCTTCGCTGTGACGATGGACAGTTTTTCACCCACCAGGGCATTCATAAGGGTGGATTTGCCAACATTCGGGTTGCCGATGATGTTGACAAAGCCGGCCCTGTGTTTATTGTCCCTGCCTTCCATTAAATGTAGGCTCCCATTTTAAGGATGTTGGCCTCATTCTCTGTGAGGTATCTCCATTCTCCGCGCTTGAGGCCCTTCTTTGTGAGTCCTGCAAAGTAAACGCGGTCAAGGCCTTTGACATCGTAGCCTAGATGCTCGAATATCCTGCGGACGATGCGGTTCTTGCCGGAATGAATCTCAATTCCAAGCTTCTTATGGTTGCCTTCGTCTACGTATTCAAGGTCGTCTGCGGCGATGACGCCGTCTGCGAGCTCTACGCCGGCCATGATCTGGTCGAAGTCTTCACGGCTAAGGTCGCGGTCCAGGGTTACCTGGTAAATCTTCTTTTTGTCGTATGATGGATGAGCCAGCTTCTCTGCTACGTCGCCGTCGTTGGTGAACATGAGCACACCTGTGGTGGCTTTGTCCAGGCGGCCTACGGGGAATACCCTTGCGGTGCAGTTCTTAAGGAGGTCCATCACGGTCTTGTCTGCGTGGGGGTCGCTTGCGGTGGTAACATAGCCCTTGGGCTTGTTCATCACAATGTAAACCTTGCTTTCCCCGCGGAGGAGTTCGCCGTTGAAGCGAACCTCGTCGTTGAAAATATTGACCTTTGTTCCAAGTTCTGTCACTACTACTCCGTTTACGGAAACCACACCTGCCTGAATCATGGTGTCGGCCTCGCGACGGGAGCAAACGCCGGAATTGGCGATGAATTTGTTAAGGCGAACCTCGTCTTTTGCAAGTACGGGTGCAACCTCTTCGGGAGCCTGCATCCTGGATACCTGGGGCTTGCGGCTTATCATTCTGTCTATGCCGTTTTCTTTCTTGCGTGCGGGGCCGAATGGCTTGCGTCCACCGCCAAATGATGGCTTGCGTCCACCGCCAAATGAAGGCTTGCGTCCGCCGCCGAATGAGGGTTTGCGGTCTCCGAAGGCCGATTTACGGTCTCCGAATGAACTCTTGTGCTCTCCAAAGCTTCTGCGCTCTTCTCCGTCTTCACGGCTTCTAAAAGGTCTGCGGCCGCCGTCTTCTGTGCTGCGGCTACGGAATGTCCTGTGTTCTCCAGTGTTATTGTCACTGTGGCTGCGGAACGGTTTGCGGCCTCCGAATGAAGGCTTGCGGTCTCCGCTAAATGTTCTTTTTTTCTTGAAATCTTCCATTTTGTTAAAGACCCTCTCGGGCGTTTTAATTGTTATGAACCCCTTCACAGGGGTGTTTTTACTTCAAATTGAATTTATAAGTTATTGTTCCATCTTGCAGCACCGGAGCGTCGGCAGCCTGGTTGAAGACTGTCTTCATCGCGGCCTTCCTTGCCTCTGCCCAGAGCGTGCTGTTGGAAGTGGTGGTGCCGGGTGCGCCAGGCTTGGCCTCTACAACCTTGCCGTACTGGTTCACCTTCACGGCTACGACTACCACGCCGGATTCCTGGACCGGATAGTTCGGAACAGGAATATTGCCGTTGACTACTGAACGGCCTTTTACTCCGTTGGGTTCTCCGTCCACCTTGCCGTAAGTTGTATTCCCCTTTGGGTGGCCGGCCTTTAGTTTGTCACTGACCGATGACGCAGTCTGCGGGGCCAGGGTGTCCTTTTCCGCCTTGTTGTTGGCTGCGCTGAAGAGCGCCCTCTTGTCGATGGGCTTTTCACGCGGAGGCTCTTTGACCTCTACGTCTCCCTTGTCACCCACAGTAGCTTCCGGGGCCTTGTTGGCCTTCTTGCCAACGTGCTGCGCTTCCGAACGCTGCACCAGCTGGTGGTCGCGGGAAGGATCCGGTTCCTCTGCCTGCGGCTGCTGGGAGGTAACCCTCTGCTCCATCGGCTCCTGCTCAATCACCTGGGTGAAATCGATCAAAAAACTCTCTTCAGGCGGCGGAGGGTCAAGGTACGTCAGGCCGGAGCCAAGTAGCGTGAGCGCAAGGCCTGCGTGAAGCGCCACTGCAAGCACGATGCCCGCCACGGTGCTCTGACGGTTGTTCTTATCCCTTAACTTCCTGTAGTTCATTTTATTCCGGTGACGTTGCAAGAATTACCTTGTAATGATTTCGTTTCGCTATGTTCATCAGGGCTACCACTTCCTTGACGGGAACGGTTTCGTCGGAGTAGATAGAGAAAGTGGGGTCTTCCTCTGCCTGCAACAGGTCAATAAGCCTGTCCTCCACCTCTGCGAAGGGCAGCGGTGTTTCATCGCCGTTGATATGGTAGGTGAACAAGTCGTCCTGGTGCCAATCCTTCACTGATACGCTTACGCTGGCTTTGTCCGATACCTGGCCCGTGCTCTTGGGAAGCAGAAGCTTGAGCGCGTTTGGATTCACGAGCGTCGATGTCAGAAGGAAGAAGATCAGCAGCAGGAAAACCAGGTCTGTCATTGAAGACATTCCGGTTTCCGACAGGACCTTGGTGGTTCTTTTGAGTGCCATGTCTTATTCCTCCGATGCGGGTTCGTGCAGAACGTCCATGAACTCGATGGTTGCGTTCTCCATCTTGAATACCAGGTTGGAAATGTTGGATGTAAGATAGTTGTAGCCGAAGTAAGCGATAATACCTACGACAAGACCGCCTACGGTTGTAATCATTGCGGTGAAGATACCTCCGGAGAGGGTGGCGATATCTACGTTGCTGCCTGCAGTGTACATGTTGAAGAAGGCCTGTACCATGCCGATTACGGTTCCAAGGAATCCGATCATCGGGGCGCCTCCGGCGATGGTGGCAAGCATCGGCAGGCCTTTTTCAAGGCGTGCGACTTCTGCGTTGCCGGTATTCTCTACGGATGCCTGGATGTCGCTGAGCGGACGGCCGATTCTCTCTACGCCCTTCTGGACAAGGCGGGCAATGGGGGAGTCGTAGTGCTCGCAGAGGTCAATTGCGGACTTGATTTTCCCGTCGTGGATATAGTCGCGGATGTCCTTCATGAAGTTCTTGTCAATCTTGCCGGCCTTGTGAATCATCCACCACTTTTGGCCGAAGATGTAAATTGCTATTACAGAAAGGATTGCAAGGACAATCATAAGGAAACCGCCCTTTGCTGCCATGCTAAGCAGGTCGAAGCTCTGCTCTGTCACTGCGGGTGCGGCTGCACTTGCTCCCTGCGCTGCTTCGTTAATCACTTCTGCGACACTGTCGCTCTGAATGAACAAAAGATTTGAAATCATATTTTTGCAAAAATTTTAATTTTCAATTTTCCGAAAATCTCCAATCTGCAAAAATAGTGAAAATCTTATAGATTTTAAAATAAATCTTTCTATGCAAACGCAATCAGGATGATAATCTCGGCGGCAAGGATGCGCAGGAACATCGCCATCGGATAAACTGTGGCGTAGCACTCCGCCGTCTTGTCATTCTTGTAGTTGGCCATAACTGTAGACAGCGCCGGAGCGTTTGTGGTGGCACCTGTCAGCAGGCCGCAAATCTCCACGAAGCTCATTTTGAAGGAATACCTTGCCAGCAGGCCTGTCAACACAGCCGGAACAAGGGCTATGGCAGCACCGTAAAGCAGCCATGTGGCACCATCGGCGCAGAACAGACGGCCAAAATCCTTACCTGCACCAAGGCCGATGGCTCCGAGCATCAGGCAAAGGCCAAGCTCGCGCATCATTTTGTTCGCGCTGCTGGTTGTATAAGTGGTTATCCTGAACCTTGGTCCATAGTAGCCAAGAAGTATGGAAACCACGATGCAGCCCGCTGCAAGGCCGAATCTTATGGTATTGCCCAGGAAGGTCAGCGGAATCGCTCCCACGATAAGGCCAAGTCCGATGCCTATGAAAACAGGTACAAGATTGGGCTTTTCAAGGTCTGTGCTGCTGTTTCCGACGATGTCGGAAGCCTTCTTAATCTGCTCTTCACTGCCGATGACAGACAGCGTGTCGCCCATCTGGAGCATGAGGTCCGGCCGTCCTATGAGGGACACTCCGGCGCGGTTAACCTTTGTAACCGTAACGCCGTATTTTGAAGCCAGTTCCAAGGAACCGAGTTTCCTTCCGGTGAGTCCGGTTTTGGTTACCAGCAGCTTCCTTTTTACAAGCTCTCCGGTGATTGCGGGAGTCTTGTCCGATGCAGATTCGATGCGGCCGAAGACGACCTCGATGTCGGTAATATATTTAGCCGGAACGTCGATGGTCAGAAGGTCTCCCTGCTCAATTGCCGGGTCCTGTGCAACGGGGATGTTTACGCCCTTCCTGACAAGGCTTGAAACAACGTAATTAGTCTTGAATTTTTCTCCTATTCCGGATAAATTAAGTCCAAAAACTCCAGGGTTAACTACTTGTACTGTAATCGTTTCTATAAAATCGGACGTGCTGCGGTCTGCATTTTCACTTGTGCCTGGCCTGAAGGCTTTCCTGAAGATGAAAAGCACCAGCAGGAGGCAGAGGATACCCACCGGATAAACGACTGTAAAAGCGCTGGCAATTTCCGATGCCACCTCCGGGTTCTGGACCTCTGCCAGGAAGGAACCGTTGGCTACGTCATAGTAGCTCTGCTGGGCGGTACCCATGGCCGGAGTGTTGGTAACTGCTCCGGACAGTACGCCAAGCATACTTGGAACGTCCTTTCCGCTAAAAGACAGCAGGACCCCGAAGCAAATAACGGAAAGTGCTATCATTATCAGGGATAATAAATTGAGTTTCAGGCCTTTGCCCCGGAAGGAACTGAAGAATCCCGGCCCCATTTGCATGCCTATGTTGAATACGAATAAAACAAGGCCGAACTCCTTTATGAAGTGCAGGAACAGAGGGTCTGTCTTGATGCCCGCCGCGCTAATGGCGATACCAGTGAAAAGAATCCATACCGGACCAAGTGTAATGTTCTTGATTTTCAGTTTATTAAGCAGTAATCCAATGCCGATTACCATTACAAGAACCATAAGTGAGTGGCCGGTTCCGGAGCCAAAGAAAAACTCTTGCATATCTTTTATGTGGTTAATAATCTACTTTGGAAAGGAAGAGGGCGTTGCCGGGGACGGATTCGCCGGCGGCGCAGCGGTCCCCGCTGGCCAGGACTTCCTCTATGTGGGATACCGGATAGCGGCCGCGGCCGATGTCCAGCAGGGTGCCTACGACGGCCCGGACCATGTTCCGGAGGAAGCGGTCTGCGGAGATGGTGAAGACCAGGTACCGGGACCCTTCGGCTTCGCTCAGGGTGACAGGGGATGCCGGATAACCCATCAGGGCGACGTGGGTGGGGGTGTATGGTTTCCAGGAGGCCTCGAAGACTGTGCAGACGGAGGTCTTGTTGTTGCCGCCAGTCTTTTCAAAGCAGCTGAAGTCATGTGTTCCCAGCAAAAATTCGCAAGCCTTGTTCATGGCATCTACGTCCAGCGGATAGGTGTAAAGGTAGGAGTAGGAAGTCATGAAAGGGTCCTTCTTTCTGTGTATGAAATAGTTATACCGGCGGAGCCGGGCATCGAAGCGTGCGTGGAAGCCGTCGGCCGCAACTTTCACTTCGTGAATAGTTACGGAAGAAGGCAAAATGGCATTTAATTTGCAGGCAATTTCTTCTTCGCGGAAGGGCTGTGAAACATCGAAGTGAGCCACATAGCCGATGGCATTCACCCCGGCGTCAGTCCTGCCCGCACCGGTAACGGAAACAGTCTCCCGGAGGGCGAGTGAAAGAGCCCTTTCCAGGACCTCCTGGACGGACTGGGCGTTGGGCTGGATTTGCCAGCCGCTGAACCCTGAACCGTCGTAAGACAACGTGACTGAATAGCGCATATCGGTATTTTTTGCAAAGATAGAAAAAACAATATAAAATGGACGTAAACATCAAAGAATTGAACGAGCGAATCCAGCAGGAAAGTCAGTTTGTGGACATGCTTTCGCTCGAAATGGGCAAGGTAATCGTGGGCCAGAAAGGCCTTGTGGAGAATCTTCTTATCGGCCTGCTGGCCGGCGGCCACATCCTCCTTGAAGGTGTTCCCGGTCTGGCAAAGACCCTGGCTATCAACACACTGGCCCAGGCTGTGGATGCAAAATTCAGCCGTATCCAGTTCACCCCGGACCTTCTGCCGGCAGACCTCATCGGAACGATGATATACTCCCAGAAGAACGAATCGTTCGAGGTCCACAAAGGTCCCGTCTTCGCAAACTTCGTTCTCGCGGACGAGATTAACCGAAGCCCTGCAAAAGTCCAGAGTGCGCTTCTGGAGGCGATGCAGGAAAAACAGGTCACCATCGGCGACAAAACCTTCCCGCTGCCGCAGCCTTTCCTTGTAATGGCAACCCAGAACCCTATCGAACAGGAAGGAACGTATCCCCTGCCGGAGGCCCAGGTGGACCGATTCATGCTTAAAGTGATTGTGGGCTATCCCAAGAAAGAGGAAGAGCGCCAGATTATCCGCATGAACAACAGCGGGGAATTCCCTCACGCAAACCCTGTAGTAAAGCCGGAAGACATCATCCGCGCCCGTGAGGTTGTCCGTGACGTATACATGGACGAAAAGATTGAAAAATACATTGTGGACATCGTTTACGCCACCCGTACCCCTGAAGACTACAATCTTGCAAATATCAAGAACCTCATTTCTTACGGAGCATCCCCCCGTGCCAGCATATCCCTTTCACTGGCCGCAAAGGCTTACGCTTTCATAAAGAGAAGAGGCTATGTAATCCCGGAGGATGTACGTGCCGTATCGGCGGAAGTGCTCCGTCACAGGATAGGCCTTACTTATGAGGCAGAGGCAGAGAATGTAACCACGGAGAACATTATTTCCGAGGTCCTGAACGCTGTAATGGTTCCGTAACGGAAAATGGAGAAAACAACTACAACAGAATTGCTTAAGAAGGTCCGGAAACTGGAAATCCGGACCAAGGCCCTGTCGCACCAGATCTTCGCGGGAGAGTACCATTCCGCCTTCAAAGGCAAGGGTATGGCCTTCAGCGAGGTCCGCGAGTACCAGTGGGGAGACGACGTCCGCAGCATGGACTGGAACGTCACCGCGCGCATGCACGCCCCCTATGTAAAGGTATTCGAGGAAGAGAGGGAACTTACTGTGATGCTGCTTGTGGACATCAGCCGCTCCGGCCTTTTTGGAACGACGGTACGCACCAAGCGTGACCTCACCGCGGAAATCGCCGCAGTGCTGGCCTTTTCCGCCATCATCAACAACGACAAGGTGGGGGCGCTGCTCTTCAGCGACAAAGTAGAAAAGTTCATTCCCCCGGCAAAAGGACGCAGCCACCTGCTCCACATCATCCGCGAAGTGCTTGAGTGGCAGCCGCAAAGTGACGGAACAGACGTCAGCGAGGCCCTCCGGTACATGACCGGCGCGCTTAAGAAACGCTGCACCGCCTTCGTCCTGTCCGATATGATTGATTTCGGGGCCGATGGTTCTCCGCGCTACGATGACGCCCTCAAGATTGCAGCCGGCCGCCACGACCTTTCCGTCATCCGCATATACGACCCCAGGGAGAAGACCCTCCCCTCAGTGGGCCTTGTCCATGCGAAGGACGCAGAGACCGGGGAGACGGCAATAATCAACACCTCCAGCCGCAAGGCAAGGAGGGAGTATGCCGCATGGTGGACATCGGCATGGCAGCAGGCAGAAAACATAATGCGCCGCAGCAGCGTGGACTCCGTAGACATCGCAACGGACCAGGACTATGTCAAGGCGCTGATTTCATTATTCAGAAGCAGGTAATATGATTAAAAAGATATTGACGGCAACTGTTTTGCTCCTTGCCCTGCTGCCCGTTAAGGGACAGGACAGGGAAGCCTTCCTGAGGCAGCTCCAGAAGAGGGATTCCGTCCTTATAGCGGACCAGCTTTCCTATGGGGCGGCCCTTGAGGGGCTAAAGGAGGGAACCGTGCTGCAGCTGCCGGAATATGACAAAAACCAGCTCACGGAAGGCGTGGAGGTCGTTAAGCCCTGGGCCCTCGACACCCTTAAGAAGCGTAAGGACAATGTGGACGTTGAGGCTTCCCTTACCATAACCTCTTTTGATGAGGGCGAATATACCCTGCCGGACATCAGGATTGCCAGAACCCTGCCGGACGGCAGCACGGATACCCTGGTTTTCAAGGGCAAGTCCCTCACAGTCACCACAATACCGGTGGACACCGCCAATTTCACGGTACATGACATTCGCGGCCAGATAGGCTATCCGCTCACCTTCGCAGAGGTCGTGCCTTATATCGGTGCAGTCCTTGGCGCAATCCTTCTTGCTGCGATTATCTTCTTTGTAATCAGGTACATACGCGGCAAACGGAAGGCGGCTGCGGCTCCGCCGGAGCCCGCCCACATCGTGGCGCTGCGGAAGCTGGATTCCCTGCGGGGAAACAAGTACTGGGCCCCGGAGAAGCAGAAGCTCTACTACTCCGGCATTACGGATGCGCTGCGTGAGTACATAGCCGCCAGGTACGGCTTCGGTGCAATGGAGATGACAACGGCAGAGATTTTCAAGGCCGTCAAGGGCACTGAGTTCCCGGACAGCTACAAGGAGCCCTTGAAGGACCTCTTTGAGACTTCGGACTTTGTTAAATTTGCTAAAATGACCGTTGACGATGACTACAATGCCAAGGCCCTCCCCCTGGCAGTAAGGTTTGTCACGGAGACATATCAGGAAGAGATAGAGAAAGATGTTCTTTGATTATCCATATTTGCTCTGGTTGCTGGCTGTTCCGGTTTTGCTGGCCGCCCTGTACGTTTACAGGCAGGTCCGCCGCCGGGAGCCGCACCTTCGCGTTTCAAACATAACTCCCTGGAAGAAAGGTACTTCCGTATTCTGGAGCGTGCTTGTGCACCTGCCTGCGGTACTGCGGTTCGGAGCCATGTGCCTTATCGTTGTCTGTCTTGCAAGGCCAAAGTCATCGTCGGAAATGGAAAGGGTGGACACGGAAGGTATAGATATCGTCTTTGCGATGGATGTATCTACCAGTATGCTGGCGCGTGACTTCACCCCGGACCGTATCAGCGCAGCCAAGGATATTGCCATAGAGTTCATCAGCCAGAGGCCGTCGGACAGGATGGGACTCGTCGTTTTTGCTGGCGAGAGCTACACCCAGTGCCCGCTTACCACGGACCGCGCCACCCTCATCAACCTTATGAAAGAGGTCCAGACCGGTCTTATCGATGACGGAACGGCCATCGGCAACGGTCTTGCAACGGCGGTGGCAAGGATGAAGGATTCCGACGCCCCCAGCCGCGTTGTCATATTGCTGACCGACGGTGTCAACAATATGGGAGAAGTTGCCCCGGAGACCGCGGCAGAGATTGCAAAGACTTATGGTATAAGGGTTTATACCATCGGCGTAGGAGACAACGGAACGGCTCCTTATCCGGTCATGACTCCTTTTGGCGTCCAGGTACAGCAGGTGCAGGTAGAGATTGACGAGCCGCTTCTGCGGAGCATCGCCTCTGCTACCGGCGGACGCTACTTCCGCGCTACTGACAATACCAAGCTGGCGGAAATCTTCGGGGAAATCAATAAGATGGAAAAGGCCAGGACCACTGTGGACAGCTTCCCGGTTTATAAGGAACTGTTCCCCAGGTTCGCAATAATAGCGCTCCTGCTGCTTTTGGCGGAGCTTGTCGTTAAACTGTTCATAAGGAGGCTGCCATGATTTACTATCTTGCATCTCCACAGTATCTGTGGCTGTTGATACTTGTCCCGCTGCTTCCTGTCATCTTTATTATAGGGCGCAGGCTTAGGCGCGCGCGTATACGCCGCCTGGGAGACGAGTCCCTTGTGAACGACCTTATGCCTTCTGTTTCAAAGGCCAAGGACTGGGCCAGGATAGTCCTTTTCACGCTAGGCTTCCTGTTCTTTGTGGTTGGCCTGTGCCGCCCCCAGATAGGTGCCAAGCTCAGTGAGCACAAAACCCGCGGCGCAGAGGTCATGATTGCCCTGGACGTTTCCAACTCGATGCTGGCGGAGGACTATTCTCCAAACCGCCTGGAGCGCGCTAAACTGGCGATTTCCAGGATTACGGACCGCTTGAGCCAGGACCGCATCGGCCTTATTATCTTTGCCGGAACATCATTCGTCCAGCTACCCATAACGGCCGACTATATATCGGCAAAAATGTTCCTTGGTACCATATCCACCGGCTCCGTTCCGGTGCAGGGAACGGCCATCGGCGACGCTATATCTACCGCTATCCGCAGCTTCAGCCTGGAGAGCGAGAAGAGCCGTGCAATCATCGTCATTTCCGACGGAGAGAACCATGAGGACGATGCCGTCGCTGCAGCAACCAATGCGCACGAGTCCGGAATTACGGTTTATACCATCGGCGTTGGCTCCCCGGAGGGCCAGCCGATTCCTATGGATGGCGGGCTGCTCAAGGACAAGGACGGGCAGATCGTGGTGACCAAACTCAACGAGTCTGCCTTGCAGGAGATTGCCACCGCGGGCGGCGGCGCTTATGTCCGCGCCGGCAACGATGAGTTCGGACTTAACCCTGTAATTGACGATATCAAGGCTATGGAGGCGGAGGAGTTCAATTCTATAGTGTTCGAGGAATACAACGAGCAGTACATGTACTTTTTTGCGATAGCGTTCGTGCTGTTTGCAATAGAGATGCTGCTTGGCCGTAGACGTTCTAAAAGAAAGTTGTTTGTATGAGAGGTAAGATATTGATAATCTGCTGTTTGATGCTTTCTGCGCTGACTGCTGCCGCCCAGGTGGACCGTAGCGAGGTGCGCTCCGGGAACCGTCGCTTCAAGAAGGGCGACTTCCGGGCTGCGGCGGTTGAATACATGAGGGCGCTGGACAAGGATTCCACTTCTTTTGCCGGCAACTACAATCTTGCCAGCGTGCACTATCGGCTTGGCTCTTATGATTCTGCCGCAGAATCGCTTGGCAAGCTGAAGGAAGTTGCCGGGGAAAGCCGGTACGGGGCCGATTATTACTATAATCTTGGCGACGTGGCTATCGCCAAAAAGGACTGGCAGGGGGCTGTGGACGCCTTCAAACAGTGTTTGATACTGGACCCGGGCAGCATAGAGGCCAAGGAGAATTATATCTACGCCAAGAAGCACCTGGAAAACAACAACGGCGGCGGCCAGAATGACCAGAACCAGAACAAGGACCAGAACAAGGACCAGAACCAGGACCAGGATCAGAATCAGGACCATAACAAAGATCAGGACAAAGACCAGAACAAGGATAACAAGGACCAGCAGGGACAGCAGCCCCAGCCGCAACCTCAGCCGGTGAAGGTATCGCCCCAGCAGGCCCAGCAGATGCTCCAGGCAATACAGGCCAAGGAAAAGAACACCCAGGAGAAGGTAGAAAAGGCCAAGGCAGCCGTCGGAGTCAGGAAGAATGAAAAGAATTGGTAGGATGAAAAAGAAACTTGCATTGCTTATACTTGCGCTGCTGCCGGTGGTCGCCCGGGGGCAGAGCTCTATCAAAGTGCAGGGGCAGAATATTGTGGCCCTGGACGAGCAGTTTTCCCTTACTTTCGTGATTGAAGCCCCTCAGGACAAGAGGCCTACGGACTTCAGGTGGTCTCCCGGGGATGACTTCCAGGTTGTCTGGGGGCCGCAGACGGGAACTTCCACGTCCATCGTAACAAGGAACGGAAGCACCACTACAACCTCCCAGTTCACTTACTCATACATCCTGCTGGCACGCAAGGAAGGTAAATTCCAGCTGCCGGCAGCTACCGCTTCTGTCGGTGGCAACCAGATTAGTTCCAATCCCTATTCCGTAGAGGTTGTAAAGGGCGGCTCTTCCGGCGCAGGTTCTGCCGCAAGCAGCTCATCTTCAAGAGGTTCCGCTTCTTCCAGAAGTGCCGATATTTCTTCCGGCGACCTTTTCATGAGGCTTACGCTCAGCAGGAAAAGCGCCGTGATTGGGGAACCGGTGACTGCGGTCCTGAAGATTTACCAGAAGGTGGATATCGCCGGCTTTGAGGACGTGCGTTTCCCTTCCTTCAACGGTTTCTGGAGCCAGGTTCTGGAGCAGCCTACCAATATCAACTTCCAGAGAGAGGTTCTTGGAGACAAGATTTACAATACCGCTTTGCTGCGCAGCTGGGTGCTTGTGCCTCAGCAGGCCGGGGAACTGACCATTGACTCGTCGGAGTTGACCTGCCTTGTGAATATTACCGTTCCGGGGCGCAGCAGCTCCATTTTTGACAGTTTCTTTGACGATAACGTACGCACCATCCGCAAGAGGGTGACCGCTTCGGCTGTGAAACTGCCGGTAAGCAAGCTGCCTGCGGGAGCGCCGGAGAGCTTCGGCGGCGGTGTGGGCCAGTACAGCATGACTGCTTCACTGAGCCGCGATTCGCTGGCCGCACACGAGGCCGCATCGCTCACCATTACCATCACAGGTACCGGCAATGTAAGCCTTCTGGAGGCTCCGAAGGTGAATTTCCCTCCTGATTTTGAGGCTTATGACGTGAAGACCACGGACAAGACTACCCGCGGCGGAACGTCCGGCAGCAAGACCTTCGAGTTCCCGTTCATACCGCGCAGCCGCGGAAACTTCACCCTTGAACCCGTAGAGTGGAGCTATTACGACAGCAACACACATAAGTATGTGACTCTTACCACCGAGCCGATGTCCATTCCTGTTTCTGGGGATGCGGCCGCGCCGGCATCGGCGTCGCAGGGTGGCGGAATCCGCATCCCGGAGCGTTCCGGCGTGCGCAACCTGTCAGAGGATATCCGCTACATCCGCACCGGGAAACCGTCGCTGGGTAAAGGTACGCCCATGCTGGTTTCCAGGGCGGTTTATCCTGTTTTGCTGGCGTTAATGCTGCTTGGAACAGCCGGTTACATTCTGCTTCGCAAGCGCTCGGAAAGGCGCAAGGCAGACGTTGCCGGAACGCGCAACCGCCGGGCCACCAAGATGGCCCTCGGCCGCCTGTCGGCATCCAAGGCCTATCTGGAAAAGAACCTGGATTCCGCCTTCTACGAGGAGCTGCACAAAGCTCTCATCGGCTATATTTCAGACAAGTTCAACATGCCTCAGGAGGAACTGGACAAGGATAATATCGCGACCAGGCTCCGTGAAAGGGGAGTGTCTGATGAACTTGCGTCAGAGTATACCGGACTTCTGGATACATGTGAGTTCGCTCGTTATTCTCCTGCTTCCGGCGACGGTGCCCTAAAGGCTCATTACGATGCCGCCGTGAAGGTTATTTCTTCTGTAGATTCAACTATGAAAAACAAAGGATTCGCTGCAAAAGGTGCCGTTACTGTTGCAGTAATGCTGCTGGCCCTTGCTCCGTCGGCCATGGCGGAAGGCCATTACGCCGATTCCCTGTGGACAGAGGGCTCGGAGGCTTATGCGGACGGCTTGTGGCAGGAGGCTGCCCACAGCTGGCAGGCTCTGGAGGACGACGGTTATATTTCTTCCGTCCTGAGTTACAACCTTGGTAACGCTTACTTCAAGTCCGGAGAGAATGCCAAGGCTATACTCCATTACGAGAGGGCTCTCCGCGCCGATCCTTCCTTTGCCGATGCCCGCAACAACCTTGAGTATGCCAATTCGCTGGTTCAGGACCGTATAGACGTGGTTCCGGAGTTTATTCTTGAGGCCTGGGGCCGGAGCGCCTGCTACAGTCTTAAGTCCGATGTCTGGGCGGTTCTGTCGCTGATATTCTTTGCGGCTGCCTGCGTCCTGGCAGTGGGCTTCTTCCTGTCTTCCGGCAAGAAACGCCGCCGCTGCTTCTTCTTTGGCCTGGCTACGCTGCTGCTCTTCCTGCTGTGCCTTGACTTTGCCAACTGGCAGAGACAGGAGTTCGGCAAGAAGGATGCCGCTATTGTGATGGCGCCTGTATCCGCCGTCAAGAATTCTCCTGCGGGAGGTTCTGCTGTGAAGGACTTGTTCGTACTCCACGAGGGCGTGAAAGTCAAGATTCTTGACAGCGTGGGACAGTTTACCAACATAGAGCTTTCCGACGGCCGCCAGGGCTGGATTTCCACCACCGACATAGAAATCATTTAATCTTTACAATATGAACCTTTTCCTTAAAACCTTTCCGGGAGGCCAAGGTCCTTAAAGGTCCTGGGCGCGGGAACGCCGGGCAGGGGCTTGCGGTCCTTGAGCTGCTCAAGGGCAACCTGAACGGCCTTTTCCAGCTGCTGGTCCTCGCCCGCGGCCTCGCGGATGGGATCGTTGTCCAGAAGGATGTCAGGGTCTACGCCGTGGTTCTCTACAATCCACTTGCCGGTTGCAGCGTCGTAGTTGGTGAAGAACGGAACGCGCACATCCGTACCGTCAACGTACGGGAGCGGTCCGCTGATACCAACGATGCCTCCCCAGGTACGTGTGCCTATTACAGTTCCAAGCTTGTTGGCCTTGAAGCTCCAGGGGAAGAGGTCGCCGTCGGAAGCGGAGTACTTGTTGATTAACAGTACCTTAGGTCCGTAGTGGGTGCCCTCGGGAATCTTTCCGACCCTCTCTGAACCGCGGCGCATTTTAAGGCGGTAAGGCTTGCGCTGCAGGCGCTCTATAATCATCGGGGAAATGTTTCCGCCGCCGTTTGCGCGGTCGTCAATGATAAGAGCTTCCTTGTCCAGCTGGGGATAATAGTAACGCGCCCATTCGTTAAGTCCCTCGGGGCCCATGTCAGGTATATAAATGTAGCCTACGCGGCCTCCGGAGAGCTTTTCTACGGTACGGATATTCTTCATTACCCATGCGTAGTGGTAAAGAGGGTCTTCATCGGCAATGGGTTTAACCACAACCTTCTTTCCGTCGATGGTGAGTTCCGTGAGGACATCGGCCTTGCCGACAAGGAGCTTGTAGATATTGTCCACATCCTCCAGTGATACACCGTCGATGGCTGTGATGACATCGCCCTCCTTTACGCCAAGGCCGGGTTCTGTAAGAGGAGAACGGAGCTCCGGACGGTAGGTAGCGCCCTCCAGGATCCTGTCGATCTTGAAGCCGCCCTTAACCTTGGAGAATTCCGCTCCGAGAAGTCCCATCTTGATACGCTCCGGCTTGGGATATTCGCCGGGAGTTACGTAGCAGTGACCAGAGGCTACTTCGCCAATCATTTCACCAAGCAAGTAATTGACATCCAGGCGGGTACGTGCGAACGGAAGCATAACCTCATATTTTTTCTTGATGGCTTTCCAGTCGCGTCCGTGCATGTTTTCAAGGTAGTAGCCGTCGCGGAAGGCGCGCCAAACCTCGTCGAAGAGCTGGGCCCATTCCTGGCTGAAGTCTATGGTGGTTACCAGATTGTCGAAGTCAACCGGTTCCTTGGCTGCCATCTTGGGGCCGATGTTGGCTGTATACAGCTTGCCGCCCTTGCGAAGCAGTGCAACCTTTGAGCCGGGAGTTACGTCGATGGAGGCATCGCAGCAGGACTCGTCCTTGCCGTCTTTGAATGTAAAGATACGGGTGCCGCCGCGGCCGATGTACCAGATGCTCTTGCCGTCGCAGTAGAACCTGCGTCCGCTGATAGGAAGTTTAACTATACGCTCGCTGATTCCGTCAGGATCCACCTTCGTACTGGTCTCTGTCTTGGCGGTCTTGTCCTCCGGCTTTCTGCCTTCCGGCTTCCTGGCCTCATCGGCCTTGACCTCAGGGTCGGTAGCGATGAGGGGTGAAGGAGTGTCGGCGGAGAGCATCGCCATATAGACACCGCTCATATCGCCGTAGGCGTAATTCCACTCGATGCGGCTGTACTGCGGATGCATGTCGCGGTCGCTGGTGAAGATGAGGTATTTGCCATCGGTAGAGAAAACGGGGCTGCCGCTGTTGTACCATCTGTCTGTGACGGGATATTCCTTACCATCGGCAAGATTGCGTAAGTAAATGACATTCATCTCATTGGAGTCCGACAGCGTATAGGAAATCCACTTGCCGTCAGGAGAGATGCTCACGCCGCGGAATTCGCCGTTAGGGTTCTGCATAATGGTGCGTTTGCTGCCGCTTGCAGCGTCTACCTGAACGAAGCGGTTCTTGCGGTCCGTGTAATAAATGTACTTGCTGTCAGGTGCCCACTGGAGGCCTCTGATGTAGGTGTCTGCGCCCTTTGTAAGCTGTTTTACAGCACCGGCTTTGACATCGTAAAGATAGACCTCTGTCTCTCCTGTGGAGTCGCCTATCCAGGCGATGTGTTTGCCGTCCGGGCTCCATGCGGCGCCGCGGTCGTTGGAGTTGGAAGAGCGGGTAAGGTTGCGGGTAACGCCCTTTCCTACAGGGAGGTCAAAGACTTCTCCGCGGGCGGTAACTACAACGCGGGAACCGTCGGGGGCAAGGCTTGCAGCGGTGACGTTGTCCTTGACATTGCGGCGCTCTGCGCGGCCGTAAACGGCGTCCGAGCCAAGTGTAACGGTGATTTTCTTGCACTCGCGGGTGGCAGGGTCAAGTTTGTAAATCCATCCTGCGTTCTCAAATACTATAGTGTGGCCGTCGGTGGAGGGGAACTTGACGTCGTATTCCTTGAAGTTGGTTACCTTCTGCGTCTGGCCGGTCTTGGTATTGTAAACGAAGATGTTCATTATCATGTCGCGGTCCGATGCAAAGAAAATCTCGTCCCCGATCCACATCGGGAAGATATCCTGGGCGTCATTATTGGTGACGTTGGTCACCTTCTGTGCCTTGGGATCATAAATCCAGATGTCATCGGCCATGCCGCCGCGATAGTACTTCCAGGTACGGAATTCGCGCATGACACGGTTGTATGCCAGTTTGCTTCCGTCCGGGGAATAGCAGCAGAAGCCGCCCTCCGGCAGCGGGATGAGCTCCGGCATGCCTCCGTCCTTCGATATGGTCCAGAGCTTGCCGTCGAAGCTTTCGCTGATCCTGTTTCGATAGACGATTTTCTTGCCGTCCGGACTCCAGGCCATTACCATGTTGTTGGGGCCCATGCGGTCTCCCAGATTGTCCCTGGCATTGGTTGCGGTGTAAGTCAGGCGTACAGGTTCGCCGCCTTTTGCGGGGATGCTGTAAACCTCGCGATTGCCGTCGTACTCTCCGGTAAAGGCGATGGTTTTGCCGTCCGGGCTGAACTTGGCGAACATTTCATAGCCGATGTGGGAAGTAAGCCTGCTGGCCTGTCCGCCCTGGATGGGCACCGTCCAGAGGTCTCCGGCGTAAGAGAAGACTACGTCTTTTCCGTTAGTCGCAGGAAAGCGCAGGAGCCTGGCTTCCTGCCCGTCTGCCTGGGCAGCCTGTGCTGCGGTTGAGGCGCCAACCGCCAGCATAATCAATGTGAGGAATTTTTTCATATATATTAGAATAATATGTTACAGATTGTTTGCGCTGTGCAGGTGCCAGAGGATGATGCCGATGGAGACGGAGACGTTGAAGGAGTGCTTGGTGCCGTACTGGGGAATCTCCAGGGAGAAATCAGAAGCGTCTACGGCCTCCTGGGAGACGCCGTCCACCTCGTTGCCGAAGACAACGGCGTACTTTCGGCCGGCCTCAGGCACGAAGGCGTCCAGCTTCACGGACTCCGTAGTCTGCTCTGCGCTGACTATGGTGTACCCCTGGGCCTTGAGCGCGCGCAGAGCCGCCAGGGTGTCCTGCGCGTACTCCCACGGCACGCTGTCCTCTGCGCCAAGGGCGGATTTGTGAATCTCCGCCGACGGGGGAGTGGCGCAAATTCCGCACAGCACAACCTTGTCTGCCTTGAAGCAGTCCGCCGTCCTGAAGGCGGACCCCACGTTGTGCGCGCTGCGTATGTTATCCAGCACCAGGACGATGCCGCATCCCGGCCGGCTGCGGTAATCGTCGGCGCTGATGCGACCCATTTCTATGCTGAGGAGTTTTCTGTTGCTCATGGTTTTGCAAAGATAGGATTATTTTCTTATCTTTGTCCGATTATTTGCTTTAGCAAAAATAAAAAACTACATAATTCAAATTTTATGAAACAAGACCTACAGGTATTTGACCTCATCAAGAAGGAAAAGGAAAGACAGTCTTCCGGTCTGGAGCTTATTGCTTCGGAGAATTACGTAACCGACCAGGTGCTGGAAGCCATGGGCTCCGTATGCACCAACAAATACGCAGAGGGCTACCCCGGAAAGCGTTATTATGGCGGCTGCGAGGTCGTTGACCAGATAGAACAGCTGGCTATCGACCGTCTTTGCAAACTTTTTGATGCAGAGTATGCAAACGTACAGCCTCATTCAGGCGCCCAGGCAAACATGGCAGTTATCATGGCCTGCCTTAAGCCGGGAGATACATTCATGGGCCTGGACCTTAGCATGGGCGGCCACCTTACACACGGCTCACCCGTCAATGCCTCCGGTATTCTCTATCACCCCGTAGCATATGGTCTTAACGAGGCCACCGGCCGCGTAGACTACGACGAGCTGGAGCGCAAGGCGCTGGAGTGCAAACCAAAGCTCATCATCGGAGGAGCATCGGCTTATTCCCGCGAATGGGACTATGAGCGCATGCGCGCCGTAGCAGACAAGGTGGGAGCACTGCTCTGGATAGACATGGCACATACCGCCGGCCTCATCGCCGCAGGCCTTCTCAAGAACCCTGTAAAATACGCTCATATCGTAACATCCACCACCCACAAGACACTTCGCGGACCACGCGGCGGTATTATCCTCATGGGCAAGGACTTCGACAATCCCTGGGGCCTTACCACCCCGAAGGGAGAGATCAAGAAGATGAGCGCAATACTGAACGCAAGCGTATTCCCCGGCATCCAGGGCGGTCCTCTGGAGCACGTAATCGCATCCAAGGCAGTCGCTTTCTTTGAGGCGATGCAGCCGGAATACAAAGAGTATCAGCTTCAGGTGATGTCCAACGCCCGCACCATGTGCGACGAGTTCATCGCCCGCGGCTATAAGATCATCTCCGGCGGAACAGACAACCACCTCATGCTCATCGACCTCCGAACCAAATTCCCCGGTCTTAGCGGAAAGGTTGCAGAGAAAGAGCTGGTTGCAGCCGATATCACTGTAAACAAGAACATGGTTCCATTCGACAGCCGCAGCGCCTTCCAGACCTCCGGCCTTCGTGTGGGAACACCTGCTATTACCTCCCGCGGCTTCGTAGAGAAGGACATGGCGGACATCGTCCAGCTTGTTGACACCGTCCTTGCCAGCGCAGCTAACGCAGTGGAGGCGCTCACCGCCAAGGGAGAGCTCACCGCAGAGCAGCAGAAAGCCCTCGACGCCCACAGGGCAGTCCAGGACGAGGTTCGCCGCAAGGTTCACATGATGACCTCCGGCCGCCCGCTTAACAGATTTTAATGTACTAAACCTTATATTATGAGTTTGAAAATCGTTGTCCTGGCCAAGCAAGTGCCGGACACCAGGAATGTAGGGAAAGATGCAATGACCCCGGAAGGCACCGTTAACCGTGCCGCCCTTCCGGCCATCTTTAACCCGGATGACCTGAACGCCCTTGAGCAGGCGCTCAGACTGAAAGAACAGAATCCCGGCTCTACCGTAGGCGTACTCACCATGGGTCCGCCCCGCGCCGGAGAAATAATCCGTCAGGGCCTTTATCGTGGCGCTGACACAGGCTGGCTCCTTACGGACCGCCTCTTCGCAGGTGCAGACACCCTTGCAACTTCTTATGCACTGGCAACTGCAATCAAGAAAATCGGCAAAGTGGACGTTGTACTCGGAGGCCGTCAGGCCATCGACGGCGACACTGCCCAGGTAGGTCCCCAGGTAGCCCAGAAACTAGGGCTCAACCAGGTTACCTACGCAGAGGAAATCCTTGGCATCAAGGACGGAGTCGCTACAATCCGCCGCCGCATTGACGGTGGCCAGGAGACCGTACAGGTGCCTCTTCCCGTGCTTATCACCGTTAACGGAACAGCAGCTCCCTGCCGCCCGCAGAACGTCAAGCTGGTCATGAAGTACAAGTACGCCACCTGCCCCATGGAGCGCCCGGAGGATGACCCCCGTGCCAACCTTTACGAGGAGCGTCCTTACCTTACCCTTAACCAGTGGAGTGTTGCCGATGTTGGCGGAGATCCCGCACAGTGCGGCCTGGCAGGTTCACCTACCAAGGTTAAGACTGTCCAGAACATCGTCTTCCAGGCAAAGGAGAGCAAGACTCTCACCGCATCGGACGCAGACATCGACGGTATCGTGAAAGAATTGTTATCAGAAAAAATTATCGGTTAGGCTATGAACAATGTATTTGTATATTGCGAGATAGAAGGCACAACTGTAGCCGAGGTCTCACAGGAACTTCTCACCAAGGGTCGCAAGCTTGCGAACCGTCTTGGAGTTGAACTCCACGCTGTGGTAGCCGGTACCGGTATCAAAGGAAAGGTAGAGGAGCAGATCCTTCCTTACGGAGTGGACAAACTCTTCGTCTTTGACGGAAAAGACCTCTTCCCGTACACATCGGCCCCGCATACCGATATCCTGGTAAACCTCTTCAAGGAAGAAAAACCGCAGATCTGCCTCATGGGCGCAACCGTTATCGGCCGCGACCTTGGCCCCCGCGTCTCTTCATCCCTGACCAGCGGACTTACCGCAGACTGCACAGAGCTTGAGATCGGCCCTTATGACGATGTCAAGACAAAGGAGCATTATGACGACCTTCTTTACCAGATCCGTCCTGCATTCGGCGGCAACATCGTCGCTACCATCGTCAACCCTGAGCATCGTCCCCAGATGGCAACAGTACGTTCCGGTGTGATGCAGAAGGCTCTTTACGAAGGAAAGGCAAAAGGAGAGGTTGTTTACGCCGATGTTGCCAAGTATGTTTCCCCGGAGGCTTATGTTGTCAAGGTTCTTGACCACCACGTAGAGGCTGCAAAGCACAACCTCAAGGGCGCATCAATCGTCGTTTCCGGCGGTTACGGAATGGGCAGCAAGGAAGGCTTCGACATGCTCTTCGACCTTGCAAAGGTTCTCCACGCAGAGGTTGGCGCATCCCGCGCTGCCGTTGACGCAGGCTTCTGCGACAATGACCGCCAGGTTGGCCAGACCGGTGTTACCGTTCACCCGAAGGTTTACATCGCCTGCGGAATCAGCGGCCAGATCCAGCATATCGCAGGTATGCAGGACAGCAAGATTATCATAAGCATCAACAGTGACCCCGACGCACCTATCAACAAGATTGCAGACTATGTAATCGTCGGTACAGTAGAGGAGGTCATCCCCAAGCTTATCAAGTATTATAAGCAGAACAGCAAATAGGAGGCAAGAACCATGGCAAATTACTATACAGACCATCCCGAAATCAAGTTCCACCTTGGCAAACCCCTCATGAAGAGGATTGCAGAGCTCAAGGAACGCGGATACACCCAGAAGGATCTTTATCCGGAGGCACCTGTAGATTTTGAGGATTGCATAGAGAACTATAACCGTCTGCTTGAGATTGTAGGCGACGTTGCCGCAAATGTTATCGAGCCCAACTCAGAGAGTGTAGACCTTGAAGGACCGCACCTTGAGAACGGCCGCATGATTTACGCATCCAAGACCGTAGAGAACATGGAGGCAGCCACCAAGGCCGGTCTCTGGGGCCTCACAATGCCCCGTCGCTACGACGGACTCAACTGCCCGGAGGTCGTTTTCAGCATGGCAAGCGAGCTTATTTCCGCCGCCGATGCTTCTTTCCAGAACATCTGGAGCCTTCAGAGCTGTGCAGAGACTCTTTACGAGTTCGGTAACGACGACCAGCGCCAGCGTTTCATCCCCCGCGTATGCGCAGGTGAGACCATGTCCATGGACCTTACAGAGCCCGATGCCGGTTCTGACCTCCAGAGGGTTATGCTCAAGGCTACCTGGTCAGAGAAAGACAATTGCTGGCTCCTTAACGGCGTTAAGCGTTTCATCACCAACGGTGACTCAAACATCCACCTTGTACTTGCCCGCTCAGAGGAAGGAACAAAGGACGGCCGCGGCCTTTCAATGTTCATCTATGACAAGCGTCAGGGAGGCGTTAACGTACGTCACATAGAGCACAAGCTGGGTATCCACGGCAGCCCTACCTGCGAGCTTACTTACAAGAACGCAAAAGCAGAGCTCTGCGGAAGCCCCCGTCTTGGCCTTATCAAGTACGTGATGTCCCTTATGAACGGCGCACGTCTGGGAATCGGCGCGCAGAGCACCGGTCTTAGCCAGGAGGCTTACAACCAGGCAGTTGCATATGCAAACGAGCGCGAGCAGTTCGGTCAGAAGATCAAGAACTTCCCGGCAGTTTACGATATGCTCAGCCGTATGAAGGCAAAACTTGATGCAAGTCGCACAATGCTTTATCAGACAGCTGCTTACGTAGATGTTTACAAGGCTCTTGAGGACATCCAGCGCGAGCGTCCTCTTACCCCGGAAGAGAAGGCGGAACTCAAGAAGTACAGCCGTATGGCAGACGCTTTCACTCCTCTTTGCAAGGGTATGACTTCAGAGTATGCAAACCAGAACGCCTATGACGCAGTTTCCGTACACGGCGGTTCCGGTTTCATCATGGAGTACAAGTGCCAGCGCCTCATGCGTGACGCACGTATCTTCTCTATCTACGAGGGTACCACCCAGCTCCAGGTAGTTGCATCCATCCGTTACATTACCAACGGTACTTACCTTGGAATTATCGACGAGATGCTTCAGAACGAGGTTTCAGAGGCTATGAAGCCGCTGAGGGCCCGCGTAGAGAAGATGCTCGACGCCTACAAGGACGCTATCGAGAAGGTTAAGGCTTCAGGGAACCAGGAGGTTCAGGACTTCCTTGCACGCCGTCTCTATGAGATGACCGCAGGCATCGTTTACTCCCTGCTTCTCATCGATGACGCTTCCAAGGCTCCTGAGATGTTCGAGCGCAGTGCAAACGTTTACGTTCGCATGGTAGAGGCAGAGGCCGCTGCCCACAAGCAGTACATTGACAATTTTGTTGCCGATGCCGCCGCAGCCGACACTCTGGCTGCCTTCCGTGCAGAATAAACGACGGATTAATACAAAATATATATCCCAAAGGCCAAAATAAAAGGGTCCATGGCCTTTGGGATATATATTTTTATTAATAATGCTATTCCCGGTCCTTTGCGGATTGCTCTGCAGTGGCGGCGATGATATCCTCGTAGCCGGTGAGGGCGGCGAAAGGCGCGAACTGGGCGGCACGGTCCCGGCGCGGCATGCGGGGGTGCCGGATAGACGGTTCCGGATGGGGGAGGTTTATGATATCGTCGTAGATATGATCAAAGTCACTCATTGCCTGTGTCCTCCTACCTGTTTGTTGCGTTCTATTGCTGTTGCACCCTCGTCAAAATTGGTCCCCTTGAGTATGGCGTTTTTGCCGTACTTCCGGCGGATAGCCAGGATGGCCTCCTGACGGCGGCGCTCGCGGTCTTCATCGGCCGGTGAATTGTCCTGGAACAGAAACAGTTGCTCGCCCTCCACCTTGTCTTCCGGAACGGTGTTCCCGAAGCCTATGTAAATGCGCCTTACAAGAAGACCCGGGTCTGCAATCCTGTCGAATATCTCTACCATTTCCTTGCGTATCAGCGCCGTGGACGAGCTGTGCCGCCCAAGCTGGGAAGAGCCGTGGGACGGTTTGGGCATAGCCCTGCCATAGAAGTCTGTGGTTACCGTACCCTTGAACTTTCCGGGCTCTTCAAGGCTGGCCGTATCATATACTATATCAAGGGTAATGTGGTCCGTAAGCAGTTTTTTAGCCACCAGTTCCATTACCAGGGATTCCGTCATTTCCTTGGTTATAACCTTGGCCTCTGCGCAAGTGTAAGGCCGGGAAAGAACCTGGCCGCGGCTAAGGCTGTTGGTGGAAGGCCGATATGCTTTTATATCTTCCATTGTGCATGGCTCCCAGCCCCAGGCATGGTCTATAAGCAGCTCTGCGTTCACTCCTAAGAGTTTGTACAGGAAATCCTCCGAATAGCGTCCGTAGCCCCGTCCAAGGGAGCACCGGGCGACATCGCCAAGGGTGAACAGGCCGGCGGTCTCAAGGCGGGCCGCAATGCCTCGCCCGATCCTCCAGAAATCGGTCAACGGCCGGTGATTCCAATACTTACGACGGTAGCTGAGCTCGTCCAGTTCTGCGATCCGGACGCCGTCGGCATCGGCTTCCTGATGCTTGGCCTCTATGTCCATTGCAATCTTTGCAAGATAAAGATTAGGGCCGATGCCGGCCGTAGCTGTGATTCCGGTTGTGGCCAGTACGTCGCGAATCATGCGCATCGCAAACTCATGGGCGCTAAGCTTGTAAAGCCTCAGGTAATCGGTAGCGTCTATGAAGACCTCGTCTACGGAGTAGGGGTGAATATCTTCCGGGGCTACATATTTAAGGTACACATTGAAGACCTGCCCACTCACCTGCATGTAGTAACCCATACGCGGCGGTGCGGCTATGAAGGTGACTTGCTGCGACTTAGGGCGCTTTGCGTTGACTTCCCTAAGCCGCTGCTTCACCTCAAACAGCCGCGCCCTGCCGGGAATGCCGAAGGCTTTTAAAGATGGCGTCACAGCCAGGCATATAGTCTTGTCCGTACGGCTTTCATCGGCAACGACAAGATTGGTCGTAAGCGGGTCCAGCCCCCTTGCGACACATTCCGCCGAAGCGTAGAAAGACTTCAGGTCAATGGCTATATATGTTTTCTGCATACAGCGAAGTTAGCTATTTTCCCGGAAAGAACAAACCGCGGAATAGCATTAATAAAAATATATATCCCAAAAGCCGGAAAATAAGAATCCATGGCCTTTGGGATATATATTTTGTATAATCTGTCTGTCTTAGAACCTGAAGTTGATTCCGGCGCCAAGGACAAACTGGTCGTATTTGCTGATTACGTATTTAACATCAGCAGCGAAGATAAGTACATCGGTAAGAGGGAACTCAATACCTGCACCTACGTTGATACCGGGCTTGGTAGAAGCGTGCTTGATGCTTGTAAGGTTAAGTCCTGCAAAAGGATAGAAAGTTACTGACTCGTTGCCAAGGAGGTACTGAGCGTTAGCGTTTACCTCAAATACGTTAGCATTGTCGTCCGGGTAGAAGTTGAATCCGAGTTCACCGCGGATGTCATTCTCAAAACCGTACTGACCAAGAATGCCGATACCGATTTTCTCGATTTCGCTACCATAAAGGAAACGAGCGCCAACGGACTTTTCGCCCTTCTGTGCGAATGCTGCAACGCTGATGAGAGCGGCTGCAATTACAAGTGCTAATTTTTTCATAATACTATTGGTTTAAGTGTACTTAAATAATCTTTGTTACTTGCTCTGCTCGATCTGGGCCTGTGCCGCAGCAAGGCGGGCGATAGGCACGCGGAAAGGTGAGCAGGATACGTAGTCGATGCCGATGCGGTTGAAGAACTTGATTGAATCAGGGTCTCCGCCATGCTCACCGCAAACACCGCACTTAAGCTCAGGACGGCGGCTGCGGCCGGAATTGATACCGTACTCTACGAGCTTGCCGACACCCTTCTGGTCGATTGTCTGGAAAGGATCGAAGTCTAGGAGCTTGTTGCCAAGGTACTCACCCATGAAGGTGCCGATGTCGTCGCGGCTGAAGCCGAAGGTCATCTGGGTAAGGTCGTTGGTACCGAAGCTGAAGAACTCTGCGGCGCGGGCCATGCGGTCTCCGGTAAGGGCGGCGCGGGGGATTTCAATCATGGTACCGAACTGGTACTTGATGTTCTCCATCAGGCGGCCTTCTACCTCTGCCTTGATACGGTCGCAGATAGCTTTCTGGAAGCTGAGCTCACGTGCGGAAATGGTTACAGGAATCATAATCTCCGGCATGGGGTGCTTGCCTTCCTTCTGGAGCTCTGCGGTAGCCTCGAAGATTGCGCGGTACTCTGTCTCCGCAATCAGAGGGAAGCTGACGTGCAGACGTACTCCGCGGTGACCCATCATAGGGTTCATCTCATGCAGGGACTCGCTGCGCTTCTCTACTTCTTCTACAGTGATACCCAGCTCTTTGGCGATTTCTTTCTTCTTTTCTTCTGTCTGGGGAACGAACTCGTGCAGAGGCGGGTCAAGGAGACGGAATACAACCGGCTTGCCGTCCATGATTGCGAGGGTGCTCTTTACAGCAGCCTTGATGTAAGGCTCAAGGTCTGCAAGGGCGCGGCGGCGCTCCTCGTCGCTGTCGCAGAGAATCATCTTGCGCATCTTTGCAAGAGGGAGTTCAGAGTTCTTGCCGTAGAACATGTGCTCTATACGGAAGAGGCCGATGCCTTCTGCTCCGAACTTCATTGCGCGTGCTGCATCCTCCGGAGTATCTGCGTTGGTACGGATACCGAGCTTGCGGAATTTGTCCACGATATTCATGAATTTGGCGAACAGAGGGTTCTCTGTTGCGTCCATGGTGTCGATGCGCTCTGTATAAACAAGGCCCTTGGCGCCGTTGAGGCTAACCCAGTCGCCTTCTTTGAACTTCTTGGGGTTGTCGCCGAAGGTGACATACCCTTCCTCGAAGTTGATCTTCATGGTGTCGCAACCTACGATGCAGCATTTACCCCAACCACGTGCTACAAGAGCAGCGTGGGAGGTCATACCGCCGCGCATGGTAAGGATACCTGAACTTGCGCGCATACCCTCGATGTCCTCAGGGGAGGTCTCTTCACGGATGAGGATGGTCTTGCGGCCTTCTTTCTGGGCCTGCATTGCTGCCTCTGAGGTGAATACGATGGTACCTACTGCTCCGCCGGGAGAAGCGGGAAGTCCTGCTGCGGCAACCTTTGCCTTCTTCTCTGATGCGGGGTCAAGGATAGGGTGGAGAACCTCGTCAAGCTGGTTGGGCGCTACGCGCATAACAGCGGTCTTTTCGTCGATGAGGCCTTCGTCAAGCATATCCATGGCCATCTGGAGGGCTGCAAGGCCGGTGCGTTTTCCGTTACGGCACTGGAGCATCCAGAGTTTGCCTTCCTGGATAGTGAACTCGATGTCCTGCATATCGTGGAAGTGGTTTTCAAGGTGCAGACGGATCTCGTCCAGCTCTTTGTAAACCTCCGGCATTGCTTTTTCAAGGGAAGCGAGGTTCTTGTTTTTGTCGCTCTTTGTGGCCTCGTTAAGAGGGTTAGGTGTGCGGATACCTGCAACTACGTCCTCTCCCTGTGCGTTGATAAGCCATTCTCCGTAGAATTTGTTGTCTCCGTTGGCAGGGTTACGGGAGAATGCAACACCTGTTGCAGAGGTTTCTCCCATGTTGCCGAATACCATTGACTGTACGTTTACTGCTGTGCCCCAGTCATCCGGAATTTTTTCGATTCTGCGATATGCGATTGCGCGTTTTCCGTTCCAGCTCTTGAATACGCCGCCGATGGAGCCCCAAAGCTGGGCGTTTGCATCGTCCGGGAATTCAACGCCAAGAACTTCCTTTACGCGTACCTTGAAGGCTTCTGCGAGGTCACGGAGTTCTTCTGCGGTGATATCGGTATCTGAAGCGTAACCTTTTGCGTCCTTAAGTTCCTGCATCATGCGGTCCAGTTGCTGGCGGATGCCCTGGCCGTCTGCGGGCTCGATGCCTTCTGCTTTCTCCATTACGACATCGGAGTACATCATAATGAGACGGCGGTATGCATCGTAAACGAAGCGGGGGTTGCCGGTCTTCTTGATCATTCCGGGAATGGTAGCGGAGCAAAGGCCGATGTTAAGGATTGTATCCATCATTCCGGGCATTGACTGTCTTGCGCCGCTTCGGCAGCTTACAAGGAGCGGGTCGTTCGGGTCGCCGAACTTTTTGCCCATGATATCTTCTGTGGCTTTAAGAGCCTGTGCGACGTCTTTCTTGAGGTCGTTGCTGTAGCCGCCGCCAAGTGCGTAGTATTCTGCGCAGCATTCTGTTGTAATGGTGAATCCTGCGGGTACAGGCATACCGAGCAGACTCATCTCGGCAAGATTGGCTCCTTTACCACCAAGGAGTTCTCTCATCTTTCCGTTTCCTTCTGCGGTTTTTCCGCCAAAACGATAAACTCTTTTCTTGTCTTCGAACATAGTTTGTCTTTATTATTAATTATTGTTTACTTATTTCTTTTTCAATAACTCGCAAATATACATAAATTTATTTTAATTATCGTACAGTGCTGACTTCAAAGTCCAAAAATTAAGGGTCCATGGACTTTGAGGTCAACACAGCACTATCTTTATAGCAACTTTGCGGCGAGTTCTGAAAGCTCGCTGCGCTCTCCTTTGCGCAGGAAGACATGCTGGAAGAGCTTCTGGCCGGCCATCTTCTCTCCCAGATGGGTGAGGCCGTTGCTCCACTGGTCCAGGTAGGGCTGGTCGATCTGGAAGATGTCGCCCGTGAAAACCATCTTGGTGCCTTCTCCGGCGCGGGTTATGATGGTCTTGATCTCATGAGGGGTGAGGTTCTGGGCCTCATCGATAATGAAATAAACGTTCCCGAGGCTGCGTCCGCGGATGTATGCCAGCGGGGTGATGAGCAGTTTTTCGTCCTTCAGGAAGCTGTCGATTCTCTGGGCTTCCTTGCTGGAGGGACGGTACTGCGCCTTGATTACGTTAAGGTTGTCCATGAGGGGCTGCAGGAAGGGAGCCATTTTGGTCTTCTCGTCTCCCGGGAGGAAGCCAATCTCCTGATTACCAAGTATTACCGTGGGCCTGGTGAGGATTATCTGGTCATATTTTCCCATCTGCTCCAATGCCGATGCCAGCGCTATCAGGGTCTTTCCCGTGCCGGCGCCTCCGGTGAGGGAAACCAGCTTTATGTCCGGGTTAAGACAGGCGTCGATGGCAAAGCGTTGCTCGTCGTTGCGGGGCTTGATGCCGTAGACTTCTTTTTTGCGGACCAGGCCGATGACATCCCGGTCTGCGTCATAGCGGGCGCAGATAAAGTCGCCGCCGTCGTCCTTGCGGAGCTTGAACAGCTGGTTGGGGCTGGGCTTCTTGGCCACGAGTTCCTTCCACGGCACTGAGTTGTCCTGCCCAAAGGCTATTTTTGCAACAGCCTCTGCGGGGGCCTTGTCCATTACAACGACCTCTTTCTGGGTGAATTCCACACGCTCGTCCTCTACTTTGTCGGTCAAGTAATCCTGGGCCTCCATATCTGCCGCCTTGGCCTTCAGGCGAAGGTTTATGTCCTTGGTTACCAGGGCGGTGAAGCGTCCCGGGTGGTTGTCGCGCACCCAGATTGCGGTGGCCAGGATGCGGTGGTCCTGGATGTCGTCCTTGAAGAGGTCCTGCATATTGGCGGGGAAGGGATGGTTGGGCTCGATTTTTATGCGTCCCAGGTTCTTGCCGATGGGAACTCCGTCAACGCCGAACCGCTTCCCGTTGGTGAGTTTGTTGATTTCGCGCATGAAGCCGCGGGCGTTGTAGCTGAGGGCGTCGTTGCCTTTCTTGAATTTGTCCAACTCTTCTATTACGGCCATCGGTATTACGATGTCGTTATCCTGGAACTTCCTGATTGAGCGGTAGTCGTGCAGGATGATATTGGTGTCGAGAACGAATATTTTTGCCATTTTTATGTGATTTTTGCCGATGATTTCAGTCTTCTCCTTCCGATGCGTTGTCCATTAACGATATGAGGATGCCTTTGAGCGCGCTGCCCGATGTGTCCAGCGTCAGGGCGCCGTCGGCGCCGGATAACTGTCCCAGGGGGTAGTATGCGACGTCCTGCAGCAGCAGTTCCGCGTCTATGTAGTCGAAGTCGTAATCTTTGATCTGGATTAGTACGCCGGGGATTTCCCCGAAGAGCAGTTTGGTGATGTCTTCTTCCTCTGCGGCGCGGGCCACACTGGCGATGTCGGCGGTGAAAGCTTTGTTACCGATGAATTTGTACAGGGCTGTATACAGGCCGCCATCGGCAACGGGAGTGCCTGCAACGGCAACGCCGTCTTCTACCAGTTCGCGGACGACTTCATAACAGTCTATGAAGTAGTCTGCGTCTGTGACGTCCGGGGATTTGCCGCCTTCTTTCCCGGTGGCCTGGGCCAGCAGGGAGCCGCCAAGGCGGTAGCGGCAGGTGTCGAATGGTATGTAGATTATCCAGTCGCCCTTTGACGGAATGGCCAGGGGGCTGGTTTTAAGGGCTTTTCCTATGTGTGCGTCCGGGGTTATGAAGGGGCTTTCTTCAAAAAGGGTGTCTTCTCCCGGGAGGCTGGCTACGGTGTCGCATCTGATTTGCAGGGAGTTGGCGGCTCCGGGGGCAAGGCTGTAGCCGCCCAGTTTTACGCCCAGGTTGTCCATGTATTCGCAGGCCCAGGATACGGATTCGTAGAATGCGGCCATGCTGCCGATGGGGGCTTCGTTCCAGATCCAGTCTGCCTGCGGTCTAAGGTCTCCCAGTTTGAAGTGGCCTTCTTTGAAAAGGGCTTCCAGCAGGCCTCTGGCTACTGCCAGGCGGCTTAGGGAGCCGCTGTAGCATAGCGGGAAGCTTTCTCTTTTGGTGCTGGCGACGGCTTTTGCGTAGGATTTCGCCAGGGTTGGTTCAAAGTAGCCGTTGCCCGGCTGGGGGTCTGCGGCTTCGTCTATGATATCTTCCTGGCCGGGCTCCGGGGAGGTGTTTCCTGCGGGCTGGTCCTGACAGAGTGCGGAAAGGATTTCGCGTGGCGTAGCGTCCATTTCGCGTCCGTCGATGATGTAATGTGAGTCTAATGCTTTCATTTGTCCTCAAAAATAAGTATTTTTGAAGTGAAATCAAAATGTAAGATGAACGAATTGGAATATAAGGAATTATTGGACGGGATTTTCCGGAGGTTCCCAAGTGTGCAGAGTGCGGGATTTTCGGGGGATGCGTATAAGCCTGGTTTGGATAATATGGTGCGTTTCCTGGAGGTTTTGGGGAATCCTCATAAGGAGTTCCGGTGTGTTCATGTGGCGGGGACTAACGGAAAGGGGTCTGTGTGTAATATGCTTGCGTCGGCTTTTGCTGCAACTGGCTGTAAGACAGGTCTTTATACTTCCCCTCATATTCTTGATTTCCGGGAGCGGATGCGGATAGTCGATGAAGTCCGTGGGGACAACCCAAAGGCCGAAAATAAGGGTCCATGGCCTTTGGGTTGTCCCACGGACCCTACGGCTTTCGGGAGCAATACCCCAAAGGCCGAAAATAAGGGTCTATGGCCTTCGGGGTATTCTCCCGACAAGCCTATATGGTATTTGGTACCAAAGGAGTATGTTTTCCAGTTCCTGAAGCAGTGGGCGGGGACTTTCGACCGGCTGCGGCTGTCGTTTTTTGAGATTACGACGGGGATGGCTTTCAAGTGGTTTGCGGATGAGGGGGTGGATGTGGCTGTGATTGAGGTTGGATTGGGTGGCCGTCTGGACAGTACGAATGTTATTACTCCGGAGCTTAGCATTATTACTTCTATTGGCTTGGATCACTGTGATTTGCTGGGGGATTCGCTGGAGAAGATTGCATATGAGAAGGCGGGGATTATTAAGCCTGGGGTGCCGGTTGTGATTGGGGAGTATCGCCCGGAGACTGCTCCGGTGTTCCGCCAGGTGGCGTCTGAGCGCAAATCTCCGATTTTCTTTGCCGAGGAATCAGGTCTTCGGACAGTATATCCGAAGGCCGAGACATCCCAAATCCGGCTGGATTTGCAAGGGGAGTACCAGAGGGCGAACCTTCGGACGGTGCTGACGGCGCTTGGCGTCCTTGGGATGCCCGGTCGGGCCGGGCATGACGAAGGTCCGTCATTGCCGGCCGCGACCGGCAATCTGACCGCTGCGGTTAGGGAGGCGATAGCGCATACGGCGGCGCGGACGGGCTTCGGGGGCCGCTGGGAGCATCTGAGCGAGGACCCGCTGGTTATCTGCGACATCGGCCATAATGCGCATGCGTTGAGCCATAACTTCCCGCAGTTGGAGGGGATGATGGAGAGCGGCGTATATGATTGTTTGATAATTGTTTACGCTGTGATGGCGGATAAGGATCTGGACGCTATTCTGCCGCTTATGCCGCGTTGCGCGCATTATATTTTCACTACCCCCAAAGGCAAGCGCGCCCTGCCGGCCGCTAAGATTCAGGAAAAATACGATGATTACGGTCTTCGGACAGTGTATCCGAAGGCCGCTGTCGCCATTGACGATGTGCAGGAAGCGGTGAGGGAAGCGCTTAAGACAGCATCGGCGTATAAAAAACCAATAATATATATCGGTGGCAGTACTTTTGCAGTAGCAGAGGCTAAACCAATTTTCCAGAAGGAAGCAAACCAAAAATAAACCGGATATGAAACGGACAACCGCAATCATTGCCGGAGCCGCCCTTGCAGTGGCAGCCCTGGCCGGACTTAATCTATTCGCTAAAACCATGACCAGCCAGCAATCAAAAGATAAAGAAGGCCATGTCCTTACCGCTCTTTGGAAGGAATACAAGGCCGCGGAAAACGCAGACCGTCCGCTGTTGCAGACGGAAATCCTTGAACGCATAAAAACGCAGGCCAAGGAGCGCCAGCTGCCCTGGGATTTCTGGGACGCCGCCACAAGCTCCGTCCAGGTTCAAGGCAGCCGCAATTGGAAGCTTCGGGATTCCCTGAACAAGGCCCTGAAAGAAGAGTCCATGGCTTTCCCGGACCCTGTTGTGGGCTTCACCTATTTATATCACTACAAGTCTTTGTCAGAGATGCTCAAGTTTGCCCGGGAGAACATAGGCAAACTTAAGGGAAACCGCAATGAGGCCTTCTACAAGAACGATTCGCGCGTTGGGCAGCAACTGAGCAAAAAGCTTCCGGATTATATTAAAAATGACTACGAGTACGCTCTGTGGAATATCGCCTTAGGTTCCAGTTACAATGAGCGGAATGCTGCAACGGATTCACTCCGGAGCATCCTTGACGGCCGTTATCCTGCAGCTCCCTACTTGGAATACAAGGTGGCGGAGCGCCTGACCAGCGGCTCCGGCGCCTGGAAGAAGGGAATGCAGAAGGTGGTGGACAATTACCCCGGAAAGGCTATCACCCTGTATCCGCTTGCGGCTGTAACCTACCAGCGCCTGTGGGATTTGCAAAGGGACAAAAAATCTGTCCAGCAGGATTACAAGGCTATCCGCGTGGATATCGCCGCTTTTGAGACCCAGCGCAAGAATTATACCGGCTCCGAGGCCGCCCTGGTGGCGGAGCTTAAGTCGTTCAAACACATGCTGGAGGAGCTGGATTCAAAGAACCTGACGCTGGAGGTGACGCCGGAAAAGGCAACAGTCGGCTTCCGCAACATAAAGTCCGGCTGGCTCACGATGGTAAACGAAGACAAACCGGACAAAGTGCTCTTCCGCCAGCAGCTCAAAAACACATCGGGCCGATACTATATATATGATACTCTGGTAGTTACGCTTCCGGACCTGGGGGACGGAGTATATAAAGTCAGCATCGGCAGCAATGAATTGAAGGAAGAGGAAATCGTTACCGGAAAGTTCCAAAGGTATTCGTATGCATTGTCGGTTCGCAGGAGCGCGGACGGCTTTGGCTTTTTTGCTACCAATGCTGCAACGGGAATGCCCCTGGAGAAGGTGGAACTGGTTGCAAAGGACGACGATGACAAAGAGCGCAGTGTTACAGTCAGGCAGGGGAGCGCCGCTTATACCCCGGTGCCCAAGATAAAGGGGATTGAGGATTTGGAGGACTGTGAAGAATTCTTCGTTCGCTGGAAGGATGCTTCCGGCTTTGTGAGGATGAGCCCTTCTACGGACCTTATGATCCTTGACCTGGACAGGGGATATGACAGCTATAACGGGCGCATTTACCTTAATGTTGCGGCCTTCCATCCCGGAGAGGTTGTTAAGTTTAAAGGCTTGATTTTCAAGACTTTGGCCGATAGCTCCCTGTCTCTTGGCAAACCCGGTTCTGCGGCTGAGGTTACTATTAGCGACCCGTCCGGGAAAGAGTATTTCAAAGAGAAGTTCGATGTCTCTGAAATGGGTTCGCTGGCCGGTGAATTCACCCTGCCGCAGGAGGCCAAGACCGGTTATTGGGAGATAGACATACGTTATGCGGGAAGGCATGTGGCAAGCAGGATCTTCTATTACGGGGACTTTGTGCCGCCAAGTTTTACCTGCACTTTTGAGCCTTTTGAGAATGCGTATTTCCCCGGTGATACCGTGCATGTTCGCGGCCGGCTGGAGAGTTTTTCCGGTCATAAGCTGTCAGAGGCCAGGGTGGAATATATTGTAAAAAAGTATAATAGGGTTGTCGCTACCGATGTCATAAAGCCGGAGGCTGACGGCAGCTTTGATTTTGCTTTTGTTTCTGAGCGTGAATATTATGACATCCTTTTGACGGTGGCCGATGCCACCGGTGAGACTCTTGACTTTGAGACTTACCTACATGTGTATGATTATATGCGGATCGATGGCTCGCTTAAGAACGGTGCCGGCGATTACAAGGCTTCTTTGCCTGTTGTTACGGACTCCAAGGCAAGGTTTATGGTTGGCGTTACCAATGAGTCCCTGCCTGTTGCGGGAGCGCGGTTCAAATATGAGTTGCACGGCCCTTACGATGCGGTAGTGCTTGAGGGTGAGAAACTTGCGGGGTCAGAATTTGAGTTGGATTTGGCCGGCCTGCCGGATGGCTGCTATAAGCTGGAGTTCCAGAGTTTGCTTAAGAACCCTAACGGGAGGGCTCCTGAAGACGATGTCTCCTTTATTAAATATACTCCGGGTGCCGTTATTCCGGGCGATGTAAAAGAGTTGTTCTGGCACGGGCCCGGGAAGGTTGCGGAAGGGGAGGATATCGAGTTCTGTCTAGGCAGCGGTACGCATCCTGTCTGGGCGGCAGTAGAGCTTTATTCTCCTACGCGAAAGGTGCTTTGGGCAAAGACTGTGTTCATCGCCAAGGGCAGCTTTGACAAGGTTGCTGTTCCTTATAATAAGGACTTTGCGGACGATGTTTGCGTTGGCCTTGTGTTCTTCAATGATTATGAGGGCTTTGGGTACGATGCCCATTATTATTTTGTGCGTGCGGATTCTTCGCTGCCGCTTGTTGTGAAGTCGTTCCAGGATGAGGCACGGCCGGGCACGGAGGTGACTGTGGAGCTGGAGACGCGTCCGGGTGCAGAGGCTGTGGCTTCTGTATGGGACAAGGCGTCGGATGCTATTTACAGGAACCGGTGGGATAAGGTTTATGTGAGGGAGGTCCTGGCTGATTTTGCGCCGCATCTTAATGCGGTAAAGCGCCCCGGCAGGGAGTATGATTTCATTGCTTACGGCCGGATGGATGCAGGTGATATGCTCGAGGCTGCGGCTCCGGCTCCTGTAATGGAAAAGTCGTCAGATTCGCTGGAGGAGGTTGTTCTTATGCGGAATAGTGTGTCGGAGGGGGTACGGAGCGATTTTTCCGGTGCCCTGGCTTTTGAGCCCTTCCTTAAGGCCGATGCTGACGGAATTCTGCGCTTTAGTTTTATGACGTCGGATAAGCTTTCTACTTTCAGGATGGCGGTGTTCGCCCATGACAGCAAGGTACGTAACAATTTGGTAGAGAAGGAGTTCAAGGTTACTGTTCCTGTTAAGGTGGATGTCCTTAAGCCGGAGTATCTGGTGGAGGGGGACAGTTTTACGCTTACTGCTACTGTTTCTTCCAATGTTGATAAGGAGATGCGGGGTAAGTTGGTTGTTTACCGGTACGATGGTGATGATTACAAAGCTTTGAAGCCTGTGGCTGTGCTTTCTGCGGATGTTTCCGTGCCGGCCTCCGGCGTTGCAACCCACCAGTTTGACCTTTCCCCTGTCATGTTGAGCGAAGTCGAAACATCTCCTTCCCTGCAGCCGGTAGGCCTGCTGGTAAGCTTCCAGGCCGACGACGGAACGTCAGACGCCATGTTCTTCGCGGTTCCCGTTCTGGAACGTGCTCAGACGCTTACGGAGGCACATTCTGCCGTGCTTCTTGCGGGGGCGGACAAGGATGCGCTCATGAAGGACCTGGAGGGGCGTTTCACGGGTACCAGCCATTATGGCGCGGTTGCCAGCGAGATTACGGTTCTGGATATGGTCAAGGAGGTTCTGGAGAGCAAGCTGGAGGAGCCGGGCAATGATGTCCTCTCCCTCACCGAAGCACTCTACGTCCGCTCCGTCCTTAATTCTTTAGTCGGCAGGGGCAAGCCCCTTTCCCCTGTCACTGCTTCGGCATCGTCAGGCTCTTCCCCTGTCATGTTGAGCGAAGCCGAAACATCTCTCCTTCAGAGGATCCTGGCCCTGCAGAACGCCGACGGAGGCTTCGCGTGGTTCAAGGGTTTCGGCTCGTCGCCGATGCTTACGGCCGTAGTGCTGGAGAGGTTCTGCAAAATGACCGCAGCTGTCACCCTGAGCGAAGTCGAAGGGTCTCTCTCCAAAGCAGTCAAGTACCTGGACAGCAACCACTTCGCTGCGGATGTTCCTTACTGGAGAGGCGGGATTTCTGACGCTCAGTACATGTATATCCGTGCGCTTTACGCAGATGTAGCCTTTGATGTTCCTAAGGAAAAGACGGCTGCAAAGAAGTTTGCGGACTTTAAGAAGGATGCCGAGGAGTATCTGGTTCCGGAGAAGGTGCGCGGGCTCAATGCCAACATTATGGGCAAGGCTCGCAGGCTCAATACGCTCCGGGTGCTGCTTTCTTCCGATGCCGGCAAGGGGCTGGCTGCCCTGTGGGGCATAAAGACATCGGCAAAGATGGAGAGTTCGATGGCGGCGGATGTGACGTCGCTGCTGGAGTATGCGGTGCGCCACAAGGATGGGGGCTGGTATTATCCGAATGCCGTTATGCCTTGGCGCGGCCTTCTTGAGACTGAGGCCTACGCCCACGTCCAGCTGGCCAACCTGCTTTCCCCTGTCAACCTGCTTTCCACTGTCATGTTGAGCGCAGACGAAACATCTCCTTCCCCGGCGGCGGTGGCAGACGGCATTCGTCTGTGGCTGATGCTCCAGAAGGAGACCCAGCACTGGGACTTGACGCCTCACTTTGTGGATGCGGTGGCCTGTATCCTTGAGGGCAGTAGGGAAGTGCTTGATACTAAGGTGCTTACACTTGCCAAGACATATCGCAAGCCTTTGGAGGAGATTGTTGCCGCAGGGAATGGCTTTACTATTAAGCGGGAGTTCTTCCGTGAGGTTGTCAAGACGGGTGGCAAGACGGATGTGGAGCCAATTTGGCCTGGAGATTCCGTGCAGAAGGGCGACAAGATTATCGCTGTTTACTACGTGTATAACGCAGAGAACCGCAGCTTTGTACGCCTGCGGGCGCCTCGCGAGGCCACGCTGCGGCCGGTGGACCAGCTTTCCGGTTACAATTGGCGTTATTACAAGGAGGTGCGTACTTCCTGGACGGATTACTACTTTGATTCCATGCCGGAGGAGCGCTCAGAGATTCACGAGGAGTTCTTTGTAACCCAGACTGGTACCTTTGCCTGCGGGGTTCCGGTAATTGAGTCGCTGTACGCCAACCATTACCGCGCCAACGACGCCTTCCGCGGCCCTCTCCATGCCAAGTAGCCCGCCACGGGCCACACCTGCTCACACGAAAAAAAGATTCTCAGAACATTCTGAGAATCTTTTTTGTTGTGGGAGCAGAGGGAGTCGAACCCCCGACCCTCTGCTTGTAAGGAATATTTTTCGTTCATTTTGAAAAATGGAAAACTATTCTATACAATAAAAATGGTCGATTTTAAATAAATATAACAAAAAATACAACAAACTTTTCAGTTTATCTTTTTTTAGTGTTGTATAGTTTTTGTTAAACTTTATATAGAAAAATTGGATTTTTTAAAATCTTATTTTTCAAGAGGTGTGATGATGTATTCTAATTCTATATTATATGCCTCTTTGATTTTGTATAAGTAGGAAATAGAGATATTGTCGTTTTTGAACCAGTTAAAAACTGCACCGGGGGATACTTGTATGTCTCGGGCCAATTCGGTTTTACCGATATTGTTCTTTATCATGAACTCTTCAAGAAAAGCTATGTTTTTGTTTTTCAGTTCTGTACTTTTTGATTTGGTATTATCTTCTTTTCTTGTAAATGACATGGTGTAGTTTTTAATTTCTTCCTCTTTTTTGGTCAGTTTTATTTCCAGATTGTATCCAAGATTTTTGAGTATTGTGTAAGCCCTGGTTACTTTCATGTCGTCTCGTGTGAGGTTTTGACGGAGTTGAACGGCTTCACTGTGGGGATTGCTAGTGTATTCCCCGTAAGTTTCTGGAGTAAGTTTCAGCTCACTCAAGACTTCTGTTAAGAACCGCAAGTTCTTGCAGGTCTTAATTTTTGATTTGTTTTTCGGTTCCATATCTTTTTTGTGTTTCGTTCTTTCCTGTTTACAGATACTCCTGTGCCTTGTTCATATTAAAATTACAATTTTTTTCAAAAAAAACAGTTAAAACTATTGTATTTTGTATTTAATTCGTTATATTTGCCATTGAAATTATTGCTGCTCGCGCAAGTTATTCTTCATGGTAAGTATAGTTTGTTGCAAATGTAGCAAAAAAAATTGAAAACAATACGGGTTCCGTTCATAGTAGTTCAACGGTTTCCTGACACAATGTTTGTAAAAGTTTTTCGTTAACTGGGCCAACTGTTGCCCGAGGACTCAAAACATAACTTAGCCGAATGAGGCTACGCCATAAGTAAGAAGTATGACGAGTAACATTACATATCGCTCTATGCGGTTATTCACCATTCCGGTGGCCGACATCCTTTCCTGGTTCGGGAAGCGTGTTGACCACCGTGGTTATATGTACTACTCTCCTTTCCGTGAGGAGTCCGAGCCGTCGATGCGTGTGTCTGTAAACAGTGCAGACGGGACGTGGCTTTGGGCTGATTATGGTGGCTCTCCGAAGTCCGGTAAGAAAGTTGACGGCGGGGGCTGTCTTGACATGGTCTGTCGTCTGGGGAATTTCTCGTCTTATAAGGATGCATTGAAGGAGCTTGAGCGTATAGCGGAGAGCCGTGGGATGGCTGTTATTGAGGAGGAGTCCAGGGTTGAGCGTAAGCGTGCGCAGAAGCCCACAGGAATCGTTCTTGACAGTAGCGGCGCCCTGTTTACCCGTAGGGCACTTGTGCGTTATGCCAAGGAGGTGCGCGGAATCCCCGAGGATATTCTTTCCCGGTATTGCTGTCAGGTAACATATCATCCTCGTTCAAAAGAGGGTAGTCAGTTCACGGTTATCGGTTTCCCTAACAATGAGGGAGGCTATGCGCTGCGTGGTACCGGCGCTGCATCCAAGAGTAAGTTCAAGAGTAAGTTCAGCACCGCTTCCGGTATTACTACCATTAAGGCCGACGGCTCTTTCAGTCCGAAGGGCGGCGTCTCCTCTGACAAGTGTCTTCTCTTTGAGGGATTCATGGATTTCATGTCTTATCTTGTTTGGAAGGGTGTCGTTGTTCCCGGCGATGCCGATGTCTGTGTGCTTAATTCCACATCGATGGTTTCTTATTCTAGGTCATGGGTTGAATCCCATTCCAAGGTGCGTACTTTCTTTGACAATGACAAGGCCGGCAGCAAGGCTACGGAGGAGGTGCAGTCCTGGTGCACTGGAAAGGGACTTGATTTCAAGGATGGCCGTTCGGCATATAAAGGGTATAAGGATCTTAATGAGGCGTGGACTGCGGAGCTTGAGCGGAGGCGGCAGGTAAGAGAACGGAAGGCTGCGAAGTCAACAGGAAAGAAAATAAAGTAATCAAATATAAATCATTATTAACCTTCTAAAATTTTAGTATTATGGCTGAAACAAAAAAAACTTTGGATCCTAGTGTAAAGGAGCGTCTTGACCTCATTGATTGGGATGGTCTTAAGAATTCCTTTGGTGTTACACGTGAAGCAATCGAGAAGAACCCCAAGGTTGCATCACAGCTTGTTTACGGTGCTATGACTGATCTTGTTCAGTTCAACACCGGTGATATCTCTGGTGAGGTTTCTCTTCGTGCGTTCCCCACTCCTGCCGAGTCAAAAGACCTCTGGAAGGTGAAGGGTTATACAAAGCAGGAGGAGAAGTCCGAAGACCAGAAGCTCTTCTTCTACGGTGAGGAGATTTATTCCAAGGCCGCCAAGAAGGCCCTCTTTGAGAAGACTTCTTGGATGGGTACCGATAAAGACGGCAAGCAGGTGCGTAAGTATGGCAATGCCAATGCGAGCACCGGTATTCCTGTAGCTTTCGCTTTTAAGAAGCGTGACGAGAACGGAAATGTCATCATGGGTCCCGACGGCAAGCCCGAGCGTGAGCCCAAGCGTTCATTCATTCTTTCTATCCACCAGCCAACCAATCAGATTGTTGGTATCGCTGTTGATAAGCTCAAGGAGCGTCTTCAGAACTCCAAGAACGGAGTTTCCATGTATGGTGTGAAGCTCACTGATGAACAGATCAACCAGGTGGCCAACGGTGGAGCCGTTATCCTTAAGGATTGCAAGAACAAGAAGGGTGAGTCTTTCAATGCCGCTGTTCAGTTCGATGTCTCTCAGATGACTCTCGTTCCGGTTCATCCTACTGCTCTCAAACAGGCTGAGCGTATGGGTGCCGACCTTGGTATCGGTAAGAATTCTCCTTCTGAGACTTCTCAGAAAGTCGAGAATAAACCTGCCAAGAAGTCTGAGAAGAAAGCTGCTCCTGCAGTAGACAGGAAGCCCAAGACCAGACTTCAGAGATAGTACCTTTCTCTCTTTTATTCTTTTTTGTGTTCACGGTGGGGGCGCGGCATCATATTGCCCCCGTCCCCACCATTTTTAATTAATATTATTTGTCGTTATGCCTACTCCATCTGAGAAGATCGCGCAGCGTTATGCTGATATTTTTGTTTCTGCGTTTGACAGGATTGTCGGGGACCCTGCGTCACCGCTTCTTGTTGGTTGTGCTGTTCCGAATGCCGGTGCCAACGGTGTTCCTTTCCGTGGGTGTAACGCACTTCTTACATCAATCATTTCCGCCGACAGGGGGTTTAATATTCCCGTGTGGCTTACACGTTCAAGGCTGTCGGAGCTGGGACTTCTTATCCGTAAGGGTGAGAAGAATACACCTATCGTTCATTATGATGTGTTTTATGAGGATGTGAATACCAAGAAACGTGACCCGCAGATGAATGATGCTCTTTATAGGGCTCTTTCGGATGAAGATAAGAAACAGTGGGTCAAACGTTGTTATATGACGGCTTATCCGGAGTTTAATGTAGCGCAGACGAATTTCAGTGAGGTCTATCCCGAACAGTGGGAGGAGCTTGTTTCGACGTTCGGCACTCCGGAGCGAATTGCTGCCAGTTGCGGAGACATTGACCGTGCCGTTGGTTGTCCGCAGGGGGAGGACGGAGCCTGGCTCTGTCCGATTAAGATTGACAATGAGCGTAAGAGTCCTGTTTACAGGGAGGCTTACGATGATATACTTGTACCGCCGAAGGAGTCGTATGCCGACCAGCAGCAGTGGTACGCTGATATTGTGCATGAGATGGCACATTCTACTGGAAGTGAGGCGCGTGCCGACAGGAATCTGTCGTCAGGTGTTCTCGAAGAGAGGGCTCACGAGGAGATGGTCGCCGAACTTGCAGGAGCGACCGTATGTACTATGTTAGGAGTGCAGACGGGCATCCAGGAGCATAATCTTGGATTTTTGAAGGCCTGGTCGTCTGTTATTAAGAACGACCCTATGGTCATCTATAAGGCCGTCAATGAGGCTTCGAAGGCGGCGGAGATGATTAGCGGTACGCTTGGACTGGAGATGCGTCGTGGGTTTAATCTGGATAAGATTATGGAGGGCGTTGAGAAGGCACAGGAGACGCGTGAGAAGGTGCAGCAGCAAAGGGCCCAGAGACAGTCCCGGGGAGGAAAGAAGGCACGTAGGCCGTTGAAGGTTGCTAAGGCTAAGGGACGTCACGTTTAAGATAGAATAATACTACTTGATAATAAATTTAATTCTTTACCATTATGGAAGAGATTGTAAATAATAATGAGGTTAGACCTATCGACAGGCTTTTTAAGGATAGTCCTGATGTACAGGTATATGGCTTTTCCTTTGATAAGGCTGCCGAGTATCTGCGTGATGTCCAGATGAAGATGTCCCGTGCCATCGGGTGGAAGGATCCTACCCAGCCGTTTGATTTCGACAGGTTCTCAGGATTCTATCCGGAGGTTTATTCCGACCATGCAGATATCTGTCATGGGAACTATGTCGTAGCCCGTTTCTCTGCCGCTACGGACGGCTCGCTTGCGTTTAAGCCCATGGCGGATGAATTTGGGATGTATCCTGATGATATCAAGCCCTGGTACCCCCTTGGGGATATCATGGATGGTAAGTTCTGTCTGGAGAAGGAAAACATCGATGCGGCAAGACGTGAGTGCAACGAGGGAATGGTCATCATCTATGGTCTTCGTTATGGCGAAGATATTGCTTTTGGCTATAATTCTGATGATATGCGTGTCAAGAGAGCTCTTGTCGCCGAGAACCCTAACATTCGTCTTGTCGGAGAGGAAACGTTACTGAATGCCGTTGGTAATTGGATTAACTATGACTGTGTTCCGGGTATGGAGCACGCGCAGCGTCCGGAGATAGTTCGTTTCGCCTGGGACGGAGAAACTCTTCGTTCGGAGAAAGAAGTTTGCCTTTTCCTTGCACAGAAGAATGGTGTCGATGAAGATCTGCAATTGCAACGTCTTGAGCATGACTGGGATATCATTAAGCATCTGAGGGCCGAGGGGGAGAAGGTGCGTCGGGAGTTGGAGAAGGCCGTTGGGATTCCTGAAGGTTCTCATTTCAATTTCACAAATGCTGTTTATCCGTCATATGGACTACGTGATGATGCGTTGTTCCTTACGGACAAGTGTGGAAGGCATATAACGAATTTCATCACTTCTGCGGGTGGACAGATAACGTATAATAGGGAATATGATGCTGACAGGATGTTGTCTGCTCCGGAGAAGTCCTTCTCCTCTGTGAAGGAAGCTATGGATACCGTTCGTAAGGCCGTTCTTAATCCTAAGAACATAGAAGCTGCCAAGATGGATTATCAGCGTTATGTACAGTCGCAGAAGCAGACTGATAAGGTCTCTTCTGGAATCAAGAGATAAATTTTACAAACTATATAAGTAACTGTTATGATTGGAACGATGGCCGGAGATATTATTGCATCTCCATATGTAAATAATCCGAGGGAGAAGACATCAGATATTTTCTTTCCTCTCTTCACCGCTTCTGAGAAGGTGACTGTAAACGGAAGGACAGTTCGTAGTCGTACTTATCAGCCGCAGGACGGAGTTTGTTCTGCTCTTGCTAAGGCGGCTACGGAGTGGTATGTCTCCGGCGATCATTCTCTCGAAGCATGGAATGCAAGTAAAGAGAAGTTCCTTGAGGGACGTCATCCTTCCGGAACGGAAGTGCTTGCCGTCTGTGGCCCTATTGTCCGTATGGCGGACAATCTAGATGAAGCGCTTCGTATGTCCGCACTTGCGGTTTCTGATTTGAAACCAAGAGGAGAGGTAGTATCCGCTTCTGCGGATTTCACTGTGCTTCTCTGGGCGATGCGCTCTCCTGCAAGAGAGGAGGAGATAGCAAGGGCAAGACGCAGGCTTGAAGACTCCGGATATGACCTTCACCGTAATTCTTCTGAGATTCGTCCTTTCCTTGACGGAACTGTTATTGAGGCGGAAGCCGGCAAGTTAACCATGGGTGACGGTAAGGTCCATTCAGAGCCGAAGGATGTCATTCCGGGAGTGTGGGCTGTACTTTCTGAAAGCCGTTCGTTTGAGGAGGCTGTACGCAGGGCTGTTGCCCTTGGCGGCAATCCGGTGGTTAACGCTACGCTTGTAGGTGCCGCCGCCGAGCAGCGCTGGGATATCCCCGAAGAGATTCGAAAAAACACAGAGAAGTTCCTTTCTGCGCAAGATCGCACCCTGCTTAATAAATATGACAGGTTCCTTAAGGCAAAGGCTGAGGGGGAGTCTTTTAAGCAGAGCCGTGCGGAGGCGAACGGGACGAAGTTTTCTGTGATTCGTCTCGAAGGCCTTGGTTCCATCTATGTCATTCCTGAAGGCAGGAAGGATATAGAGGACGCCGTAAAGAAGGCGAATAAGGCGGCCGGCAAGAGTGAGAAGGCGGGAGATTATGTCATTATTCGTCCGGAGGAACTGGAGTCCGTAGTTACCCGTCTTTCGGAGCAGAAGGACGAATCTGGTAAGTTACTTGATGGCACCTATATCGAGCATCCTCGTCCGGAGGTTAAGTCCCTTTGGATGCAAAACGGTGAAATCCGCACGTCCACTACCCGTTCCGGAGAGGGTGTTGGTGGAGCGAAGCTTCCAAGTGTAGAGACCAGGAAGAATATCTTGAATGACTGGAGCGAGCTGAAGGAGTATGCCAGTAAAGTAAGGTCTGATTTGGAAAATTTTATTGGTTTTAAATCAAAAGGTAAGGATCATATTCATTTTGAATCGGCGTTTTATCCTGTCGTTCTTGACAGGAGCATTGAGATCCGTGAGGGAGATATTCTCCGTGCCCAGGTGGGTATTGATGATAACGGGCGGTTCTCTGTGAATACTAATGTGTTTACAGGAGGTGTGCATACAGAAGGGATTGACGGTGTCCTTAACACCATGAACCTCCTTCCCAAGTCTGCCGGCATGAAGGAGTTCAAGCAGGTGCTTGATGAATATTGTTTGGATTATGGCAGGATTGAGGAAGAAGGAGAGCGTAAGGCCCTTAAGGATGGAGATGAATCTGAGGTTCATGCAATCCGTAAGAAATACAAGTCTAACGTTGACAGGGCGTATGAAGATGCCAGGATTGAGTTAAAGTCCGCTGTCATGCCCGAAGGCCCCCATCTATCGGGGAAAGCGGAGGCGATCCGGCAGGAGCGCCTGGCGGAGAGCGTGGAGCGCTACGCCGGCATGACCAGGACGGATGTGGTGGATTCACAGCTCCATAAGGGCTCTGTGTTCACTATTGGACATAGCAACTTATCCCAGGAGGAGTTTGACAAGCTTTTGAAACGTCATGGCATCGAGGTGCTTGTTGATATTCGTTCAATTCCTAATTCAAGGTTTGCAAAGCAGTTCAATAAGGATACTCTTGATTCCCATCTTATGGAGAAGGATATAGAGTATTATCATTTCCCTGAGTTCGGAGGAAAGCAGTATGTGACTGAGAAGGATGAAAAGGGGAAAAACGTGCAGCGTCAGATGTCTTATGAGGAAATCATGAAGACTGATGAATTCAAGAAAGGGATGAAGAGTCTCCGGGATTGCGTAAAGGGCGGTTACCGCGTTGCGCTTATGTGTTCGGAAAATGAGCCTCTTGATTGTCACAGGATGGTAATGATGGGCCGTGCTCTTGCACATCCTGAGGTGTACGGCAGTAAGTCGAAACCGATTGACGTACAGCATATCACCAGGAGTGGATATACTCTTAGTCAGAGTTTCATGGAGCAGAAGATGTTATCCAACTATAAGTCGGATAATCTGAATGAAGTGTATAAGCTTCGAGGAGAGCAGCTTGTCAATAAGGCTGAACAGCCAAAGAGGATTTCTCTTAGAAGAAACTATGAGAATAAGAAGACTTCTAAAGGAGTAAGGAGGTAACTATGGATACTATGGATGAAATATTTGGTGTTCCCAGGATTGACTACGAGAAGATAGCGCGTTCTCGTTCAAAAGATTCTATGTCGCAGCTGAAAGAGCAGGAAGCGGCTTCTGAACAGAGAGCTGAAGAGAGACGGGAAAAGAAAGGTTATCGTAAATTTCATAGATTGTTATGTTGTACATTTTAGCAAATGCAGAATATGATTTTTTCTCCACTTTGGAGCATAATATCGATCTGTATAATATGGGTGTAGGAGACAAGGCTTTAGAACTTGCTTCCCTGGGGAAGAATATTTTTTATATGCAGTTAAGTTCTGATGGCGTCCACGCCTATGAACTTAAATCCACAAAATCTGACCGGGTATTATTTTCCCTTAGGAGTGTCGATGAGAATGACACTGGTCTTCTTGTTGATATTGAGGATAATATTGGGTTGTTAGGTTCATTGAACAGATATCCTAATACTGTTTTTGAATCCAAATCAGCGGCTGTTTCCGATGCTGGATTAAGGGGCCCATATCCTGTTTTGGATGCTGAAGTTATCGGTGATTATCTGGAGGAGAGACTTTTTTCTAAAGAGAATCTCCGGCTTTCCGGTAATGAGAAATATCTTTCTTTTGATGCATATTCGTCTTATCTTCGTTATGCTGATGAACCATCACATGTTTCTGTGAAGGATGTCAATAAAGAGTTATCCAGAAGGAATTCGCCGGCTTTAGGCAATTACAGCTATCTTGACATTTTGTCTGTAGCGCATAATCCAAATATGGAGTTGATGGATTTTACTGGGAAAAGTAATGTTCAGGTTGTATGTGATCTGCTTGAGGTGGAAGTGAAGAAGAGGGGTGAATGCTTATCTAATAACAAGTTTATGTTTGTTTCTGACGAGATGAAAGCTAATCATCAGGAAGAACAGATTGTTCTTATTAAGTCGGATATGCTTCGTGGTTTAAATCCGTTTAGCGGAGGAAAGCTTCTTGGAGAGGCTGATGGATATAAGGTTGTAATTAAGTTTGTTGACCCTGCAAAGGATCCTTTCGGACGAACAAGAAAGGTGGATTACCTGAGGAATGGTAGTTCCATCAGTTTCCTTAAGGCATGCAAGATACATCCGGAGATGAAGGATATCATGTTTAAGGCCTTAAGTAAGGCGGAACGCCGTTCCAAGAACATCGAGAGGTTTGACAGGTTCAAGCAGTCGATTGGTATTTCGCGAAAGAAAGTGTTGGGTGTTTAATACTATGGGTTATGATTGAGATAGACAAGGGGCAGCACATGGCAATGATCCAACTCTCTCTTATGGGGGTGTCCGTGAATGTCCATATTGATATGAATAATATCAGGAAAGAACATTTGCTGCAGAACAGCAGGCTGTCGGAGTTGTCTCCGAAACGTCTGGTGTCTCTTCTTGAATTCACGGACCATACATTTAAGGTTGACCCTAAGTCTGTTGTTCCATGGAGAGACCAGTTTCTGATGAGATTATCGAAGAACTGTGACGAGCTATTGAGCCTGCCAAAGACACTTTCTGTTGCGGAGATGGATTATATCCGTAAGACTGTAAAGGATTCTAACATGTCTTTGGCAAAGGCGGCAAAGGTTGTTCCGGAGATGGTTCATAAGGCACAGAAGATATCATATCAGTATCATGATGGGTTTAATCATCTGACCCGTGATGATGATTTTATTGCGGTTCGTGCCGGAAGACGAATTGTGGGTATGATTCCTCTCCCTGGAAACGATTTCAATGAGCTTAAGAAGTTCCTTAAGTTAGGTGGCGACAGGGTCCTTGAACCGGAGAATGTGGCTAAGTTTCTTAAAGCGGTCAAGGAAGTAAAGCGCAATGAGGCCATGCAGGTCATTGAAAAGCATGTATCGAAAAAGAGTTCTTTTTCGCTTAAGATAGAACATAAATAATTAAAAACGGAGGTTGTTATGGCAGAATGGAGTCATGATAGTTATGTAATTCATTTCCCGGAGGAGAGCCGCAGGGAAATATTTTATGATGATCCGGTGTGGAAGGCCAGTGAAATACTGAAAGCGTTTCTTGACATGGAAGAGTCTGGATATACGGAGATTCCGCTATATATGGTTATGGACACTCTTGGTTACAAGGGTGACCGTAGTGGCCTTGTTGACACTTCTTGTGTAGCTGATATCGAAGTGCACGGAGACTCGATTGCTTTCTGTGTGAAAGACAATTTCTCGGAGTTTGATGTATGTCGTGAACTGGCGAAGAAACTGAAAACAGATATTGATGTTGACGTAGTATATGAGTATGCTGAGTCAACCGGCATTGGATTCCGTTCTCCGGTGGAGCATTATAGGGCTTATGATCCTGCACGGCTCAAGGAGAGGATTGAGGACAAAATCCGAGAGACTTTGCAGAAGTTCCCGGCTGAGAATAATCAGTCGGAGTTATCCGTTTATGCTCCTTTCAATCTTATGCGGATTGATTCTTTCGGTCCGGAGCCGGATACTCTGAATCTTGTTCTTGATAACAATATAATTGCCAATCGTCCGGATAGGATGACGGTTAAGCTATCTGAGATTAAAGATGTTCAGACTCTTGAATTTCTTATGGACCGTGTTGAAAGGAATCTTACAACACGGAACAAAATGGAATCAGTCTCAGAAAGTAAAAATAAAGCCTCAGGACCGAGCGAAGGCACCGATAGAGGGTTGGGTATCGAGAAAGAGCGCGAAGGGCTTTTAAGGTCAGTTTACGGCTCAAGCGAGGCATATCAGAATATCTCGGAGTTCATGAAGGGTTTTGACTTTAGTTATAAGCCTGGTTCTCCGAGAGAGCTTACAGCCAAGGATGCGGTTGAAGTGGCAAGTCATGCAAAGACCATTATTGGCACAGAGGCTGATTTGTCGGCTGAAGTGCAGGACCTTCTTGAAAGGGGGTTTTTCCCTGAGAATGCGCTTAAGGAGTGGGATATCGATGTTCCCACATTGATGTCTCCGGACATGATTACGATGTATTTCGACAATGAGCCATTTGCGCAGTATGAAAGGTTGGATTCGAAGAATGATTCCATGACTTTGACTATGTTTAACAGTGAAGTTGTGAATTATATGAAGGAGTCTTTGGGGCGAGATTTCCCTTTGGTTTTGCTGGGCGACCAGATGAAGACCAATGAGGTTCTTTCAACCTGCAAAGAGTTGCTTACTTGTCCGAAAAATCTGGAGATGGTTTCAGAGGCCAAAAAGACTACGGAGAGAAAAGCAAGGCAGCGTAGCATGGCGAAGACATTTAAGGGTGTCAAGTCGTATTCCAAGGGATTGAGTTTGTAATTATTTATCAAATTGATATTTAACAATTATGGAAGATCTTTTAGTAGAGTATTTAGAGATTCTATTTCTCCTCTTTAAATCAGAAAAGGAATATTCTAAGAGTAAGGCCTATAATAAGGGTTTTTATATGGGCTATGAGCCGGCACATGAGGAGAATGTATCAGAGGAAATTAATCCCGAGGAATCAAAGATTATGATTGATAAGGGAAAAACATTGGATGTAAAAGACGATGCTGAAAAAGAATTGTCCAGTTCGACTCTTGATTTCGGAGATAAT
>OMVB01000006.1 GCA_900314395.1 uncultured Prevotellaceae bacterium
CAGTGATATTACATCACCTTACTATCCTTTCATTTCCGATGGTTAGACCCGCTTGGGATAATTGGTGGTTACTGGCGATTAACTCGAATACAGGAAGCGAATACGACATCGCCGAGGATTTTGACCGGGCGGACGACAGAATCTACGGGCAGTTTTCAAAAAAGCTTTTGGCAAAAGGGTTAATCGCGCATCCGGGAGATATCTTTTCGATGGATCTTGCGTCCCGGCAATTTTTACGCCGATGGTTACGGGGGCATTTCATCGCCCCTTCCTGGCAGATAGACCGATACCTTCACCTGCCCGGTTAAAAAGCGGAAGGCACCCGTGGCGGCTAAAACCCTGACCACCAGGGCTTTACGCAAAAATGGTTACCCCGTTTTGAGGTAACCATTTTTACGTATCTCGCTGACCATCAGCCATTTAGCCGCCACGGCGTCCTGGCCGGGGTTGACCGGGAAGGGGTGCAAGCCGGTTGCAGCGAAGCGGCAGCTACGGCCACAGCTAGATTAGCGGGGAGGCGGTCATGGCGGCGGGCTGGGGGATGCCCATCAGCTTGAGGATGGTAGGTGCCACGTTGCACAGGGCGCCATCCTTGACGGACTTGACCTCGGGGCCGGCGTTGATAACCACGAACTGAACTGTGTTCAGGGAATGAGCCGTGTTGGGGGAACCATCGGCGTTCACCTCAAAGTCTGCATTGCCGTGGTCGGCGGTGAGAAGCACGACATAATCGTGGGCAATAGCCTCGTCCACCACGTTCTTGACAAGCTTGTCAATGCACGCAACAGTCTGGGTAACAGCAGTATACACTCCGGTATGGCCTACCATGTCACCATTGGCAAAGTTAAGGATAATCATATCCTGCTTCTCTGAGCGAATCTGCTCTATAAGCTTCTCTGCAACCTCCGGGGCGCTCATCTGCGGCAGAAGGTCGTAGGTAGGAACCTTGGGGGAATTCACCAGGATACGGTCCTCGTTCTCGAAAACAGTCTCACGTCCGCCGTTAAAGAAGAACGTCACGTGAGCGTACTTCTCTGTCTCTGCAATACGCAGCTGGTGCTTTCCGGCCTTGGAAACAGTCTCTCCAAGGGTATCGGCAACAAGCTCCTTGTCAAAGAGAATGTGAACACCGGTGAAGGAAGCATCGTAAGGAGTAAGGCAGCAATAGTACAGCGGAATAGTATGCATACCCTCTTCCGGCATATCCTTCTGGGTGAGTACGGTGGTGAGCTCGCGGGCGCGGTCGTTGCGGAAGTTGTAGAAGATGATGGCATCGCCCTCCTCTATCTTGGCAAGCGGAGCGCCGGCGGCATCGGTAATGACGATAGGCTTGATGAACTCGTCGGTGACATCGGCGTCATAGCTGGCCTGGATGCCCTCTGTAGCAGAAGTGAAAGCAGCGCCCTTACCCTCTACCAGAAGGTCATAAGCCTCTTTTACACGGTTCCAGCGTTTGTCGCGGTCCATGGCATAGAAACGACCGCAAACGGAAGCCACCTTGCCGGTAGTCTGGGCCATCTTGGCCTCAAGCTCCTCTACAAAGCCCTTTCCGCTGCGGGGGTCTGTGTCGCGTCCGTCCATGAAAGCATGAACGAACACTTTGTCCAGTCCCTGCTCTGCGGCAACGCTAAGAAACTCGTAAACATGGTCAAGTGAGCTGTGAACGCCGCCATGGGAAGTAAGGCCCATAAGGTGAAGCTTCCTGCCGGACTGCTTTACATAGTCAAAAGCAGCCTTTATCTCCTTGTTTTCCAAGAGTTTATGCTCACGGCAGGCGATGTTGATTTTTACAAGGTCCTGGTAAACCACGCGGCCTGCGCCAAGGTTCATGTGACCAACCTCTGAGTTACCCATCTGGCCGTCCGGAAGACCCACATACTCTCCGCAGGCCTGCAGATGACCGAAGGGATATTTTTCACGAAGGGCGTCGATATTAGGGGTGCCCTGGGTCCAGATTGCGTTGGAATAGTCGTGGCGGCCTTCGCCCCAACCATCCAGAATCATAAGAAGTACTTTTCTATTCATAGTTATTTTCTGATTATTTTCTAGTATTTTTGTAGCGGAATGCTTTGCCGCAATCCATCGGGCAAAGTTAATCAAAATTAAGAAGATATAGTATGAGCAGAAAGACGAAAAACAGAAATCAAGGAAAGAACGGCAGATTCGCAGCAAGCAAAAACAATTCAAAAAGACTGAAAGGAGTAGAATATGAAGGCGTGGGCCAGATGGCCCGCGACGGCAGCCTGTTCGTTAAAGTAGACGGTCAGGAAGAAGACATATACATCCGCCCCGGAAAGACCCGCGGCGCACTCACCGGAGACCTGGTACGCATCATGGCCAAGGCCGGCAAGCCCAGGGCCGGGCAAAAGACAGAAGGAGAAGTATTGGAGATACTGGAGCGCAGCAAGAAGCCCTTTGTAGGCGTCCTGCACCGCATGGGCGCCAAAGCCTGGGTCCTGATGCAGAGCAAGACCATGCCCTACGACATAGAGCTGGACACCGGCGAACTTGCATCCGAGGCGCAGTCCGGCTATAAAGTGGCCGCGGTTGTGGACGACTGGCCCCGTGGCAGCGAATATCCCCGCGGCCACGTTGTAGACATCCTGGGAGAGATGGGCAAGAACGACACGGAGATGCACGCCATCCTGGCGGAATACGGCCTCCCCTACAAGTTTGAAAAGGCCGTTGCCGATGCCGCCGACTCCATCCCGGACAGCATCGGACCGGAAGAAATGAAAGGCCGCAAAGACTACAGGAAGACGCTCACCTTCACCATCGACCCTGCGGATGCAAAAGATTTTGACGATGCGCTGTCGTTCGTGCGCCTTGGCAATGGCAACTATGAGGTTGGTGTTCATATTGCCGATGTTTCCTATTACGTAAAACCCGGTGACCTTGTGGACAAGGAGGCCCAGGAGCGCGGAACCTCTGTTTATCTTGTAGACAGGACCGTTCCGATGCTGCCGGAAAAGCTCTCCAACAAGCTCTGCTCCCTGCGCCCGGGAGAGGACAAACTCACCTTCAGCGCCGTTTTTGAGATTACCCCGCGCGGCAAGGTGGAAAGCTGCTGGCTGGGCCGCACCGCCATTAATTCTGACTACCGGTTCGACTACGAGACCGCCCAGAAAATCATAGAAGAAGGCAAGGGCAAACGGGACATCGACGACGCCATCCTTACGCTCTGGGGCCTTGCCAAGACCTTCCGCGACAAGCGCTTCAAGGCCGGCGCAATAAGCTTTGAGCGCCCGGAAATGAAGGTGCAGTGCGACGCCGACGGCCGCCCCATAGCCGTCTCCCAGCACATTTCCAAAGAGGCGAACTGGCTCATAGAGGAGTTCATGCTACTTGCCAACCGCAGCGTAGCGGAATGGGTTGCCACCGCCGGCAAGATGGACGGCCGCGAGCGCAAAGACGCCAAGACCTTCGTCTACCGCGTCCACGACACTCCCAACCTTGATAAGCTGGGCGCCCTTGGCAAGTTCGCCGGTCATTTTGGTTACAAGACCAAGTTTGACGATGCCGACGGCCGCAAGATAGCCCACAAGCTGAACAACCTTCTGGAAGAGGCCAAGGACAAACCGGAGTTCTATCCCATGGAGATGATAGCCCTGCGTTCCATGGCAAAAGCCTCTTACAGCACGGACAACATCGGCCATTATGGTCTTGCCTTCAATTTCTATACTCACTTTACTTCGCCTATCCGCCGATACCCGGATCTTATGGTCCACCGCCTGCTGGCCCGCTATCTTGGGGGCGGCACCTCTGCCGACAAGAACTATTACGAGGGCCAGTGCACCCATGCTTCCGAGCGTGAGGTCATTGCCGCCAACGCAGAGCGCGACAGTATCAAGTACAAGCTTGTAGAGTTCATGCAGGACAAGGTAGACCAGGAGTTCGACGGCCGCATCTCCGGCCTTACCGAGTGGGGTATGTACGTAGAGATTGAGCCCACGAAAATTGAGGGAATGGTCTCCTTACGCAGCATCCGCAGCGATTTCTTTGACTTTGACGAGCCCCGTTACCTTATCCGCGGCAAGCGCACCCGCAAAATCTACCGCCTTGGAGACGTAGTGCGCGTACGTGTAAAATCCACCAATCTGGAGCAGCGCCTCCTGGACTACGAATTAGTAGAAAACACCAGATAAAAGCCAGTGAAAAGCAGGAGCCTCATATTGCTGATTATTGTAATGGCGGTTGCCGCCTGCCGGCCCTCCGTTACCTCCGCCGTCCTTGCCGATGTGGAATCTTATATTGACAGCCACCCGGACAGCGCCCTTGCGACGCTTAGCAGCATCGATCCGGAAACAATAAGGACGAAGTCTCAAAAGGGGCAGTTCTCCCTGCTTTACGCCATGGCTCTTGATAAGAATTACGTCGACACTTCAGATGTTTCTGTGATACAGCCCGCCCTGGATTATTATTCCGGTACCGACGATGCCGCCGGCCTTATGAAGACCTACTATTATCTTGGCCGTATCCAACAGAATGCGGGAGACAAAGAAGAGGCTATCAGGACTTTTTCAAAGGCTCTTGATATATCGGAAAAGACGGACGACGATTTCTTCAAGGGAATGATCAACAGTATTATTTCCAACCTGTATTCTTCAAAACTAAGCTCAGAGGAGGCCTTGTATTATGCCCGGAAGGCCTATGAACACATGATGAAGACGCCGGATACGTACAGGCAGTGGGTGCTGTTCGGGCGTCTTGCCGTGTGTTATGGAGACAACCGGGAAAAGGCAACGGCAGACAGCCTGTTCCAGATTTACAGGACGATGCCCGTGCTGGACACGGCGGTTTATGCAAAGAATTTGGCGTACTATTCAAAAATGCTCCTTTCAAGGAAACCGGCAGAGCCGCAGCGCAGTATTGATGTTTTTAACGAGACCAGAAGCAAGTATAAATATAAACCCCGGCTGGAAGATTATTATTTCTATGCTGCTGCCCTGGATAAAACCGGCAGAACGGAAGAGTCCGGCAAACTCTTGTCAAGGCTGGAGCAGTTGGACACCCTTTCTACGTCGTCCAAGAACTGGCGGTATATTATTTATAAAAACAAGAAAGACTACAGGAAGGCCCTGTCGTTGCTGGAGCAAACGGTGAACAGCCAGGATTCGCTCATTATCAAGAACTTACGCCAATCCCTTGAAAAAGCGCAAAAGGAATTCTTTGCAGAGAAGGCCCGCAATGCAGAGCATGAGAAGGAAAAGACAACTTTTAAGCTGATGCTGGCTGCCGGCCTGCTGATCATTCTTATTCTGTCTGCGATTCTGACTTTCCTTATTTACAGAAGGAGACAGGAGCGCAGGATAGAATTGCTGGAAACGGTAAGGGAGGAATTGATTAACCGTCTCCGGGTACATGAGGAAAAGAGCAAGATGCACTATAAGCTGCTGGACAACCTGTGCGAGGCTTATTTTCACGATACTTATAAGGCTCAGAAGGACCGCGTCTATGAGCAGGTGACGTTTGTATTGTCAAAACTTACATCATCGGACGGCAAAATATCGGAGATAGAGCGTCTGGCAAACCAGGACCTTGACGGCATCGTCACAAAACTAAGGGAAGACGTTCCCAACCTGAGTGAAAAAGCATATCAGTTCTTTGCCTATGACGCCCTTGGTTTCTCTTCCAAAACCATAGCTGTCATCTTGGGGACCTCTCCTGTTTCCGTTTACACCAGAAGGGCAAGGATTAAAGAGAAGATTCAACAGCTTCCCCCGGAAAAACGCTCACGGTATCAGATGTAAGATTTTTTTCAAATCCATTTTTCCAAAACCCTAAAAATCAATCACTTGCATCACCCTGATGTAAGACCGCAAAATATACAAGTAGTCTAAGTAATCGTTATTTTTGTGTGAAATAAAAAACACAAAAATGAAAAGAATACTAACCATTATTGTTTTGATGCTTTCTGCGTTTTCTCTTTGTTCCTGCGTGGATGACGCGGTGTTTGGGTCTGAGGTGAAAAGGATTGTGGCAGTCA
>OMVB01000055.1 GCA_900314395.1 uncultured Prevotellaceae bacterium
GAACAACCCCTGAATAATAGATGTTGTCTTTCGAAGTATTCTCCTTGAAGCCATTACCACTATAGTCAAAATTCCCAAGGGTAAGACGAATAAGTTCGCCAGACGTGGCATAATTCGAGCCGGGAAGGCTCATGCCACGAGTTACATCTATCAGTTCACCAAGCTTGTGCCGGTGTAATTGTATTCTGTTATTACCCATTGAAAGTCAGCGAATCTATACCCTTAACAATTTTGTCTTCAAGCACTTTACCCTCATCAAACAGCTTCTTGAGATTCTTTTTGTGTTTCTCGATCGCCGTCGTGAATTCATCGTGGGTAATGTCCTGGTAGTTTATCTTCACATCGAAATACTGACCGGCAGAGAAAGAGTAGCCTTTTGGTTCGAAATCGCCAAACGGGATGGCTACAGCAAAATCTTCCACAGGCTTGTTCTCCCGGAAAGTATCAACAATCAATCTGACATCTTCCTCGCTTAGGACGGTCTTTTTCAGCCCGCCAATCTTACTATCTGTACCCAACTTGGAGGCATCGACCAGGGATACGGTGTCCCACTGCTTAGTCTTGTCGATAAAGACCACGGAGACGTTGGTGCCGGTGTTGGCGAAGATGTTGGAGGGCATACTGACCACACCACGAAGAATGTGATTGTCAACAAGATGCTTGCGAATCTTGAGCGGAATGCCGCTCTTTGCGGTGAGGAATCCGGTAGGAACAACGATGGCCGCTTTCCCAGTATCGCTGAGGCTGTAAATCAAATGCTGGAAGAAGCAAAGATAGATTTCCATCGTCTTCTTATCCTTGTTGGGGATATTGGGAATCCCGGCGAAGAAACGTCCTTTGTGGGAGTCGTTCTTCAGTTGTGCCTGATAGTCCGAGAAGTCCAGTTTGAAGGGCGGATTACTGACTACGTAGTCGAATGTCTGCAGGGACCCATCTTTCTTCTTGTGATACGGCTGTGTCAAGGTATTGCCCTGCACTACGTGTGAAAGCGAATCTGCTTTGCTGTTGAGAATCAGGTTCAGCATCATCATCGTAGAAGATTTGTCACTGATGTCCTGAGTGTAGATTGTGCAACGTTTCTCACCGATGGTGTGTGCAAGGGCGATGACCAGGGTACCGGTACCGGCGGCAGGGTCGTAGCAGGTAACATTCTTTACGTCTTCATCCGGGGTAACCAGAAGCTGGGCCATAATCATAGCGATGGCGTGGGGCGTATAGTATTCAGCATAGGTGCCGCCGCCATTTGCGTTGTAATCGTGAATGAGGTATTCGAATACCGTAGAGAAGAAGTCGTAGCCGGCAGAGAATGCGCCTTCGAAACTTGCTCCCTGGATGTCCGTAATCAGAGACTTGCAGAAGTCGTTTTTCTTCTGGGTGCCGCCCGTGATGAGGTCAGAGATGGGGCGCAGAATGGCCATGGAAGTCTGGTCGGCATTCATGATGTAGAATACATCGCGGTTGTTGCTGGCTATCTGCTCGAAGGTGGCATCGAAGAGAGTCGCGAAATTGGAGTCGTTCTGGTGCTTGGCCAGGAAGGGAATCAAATGGTTCTTGCGGAGCTCTACGGTGCCGTGCATCAGGTCGCACATCTGGTCGTAGTCTGCATCGCTCATTGAGTCGAGATACTCCCAAACGTCCGGAGCATTCTGCAGCGGCTTCCAAACTCTTTTAGCTTCTGCTATGAACTTATCGTTGAGGAACTTGTAGAGGAACACTTCGACAAGGACGGTATATTCGTTGCCGCCACCTCCAAGGCCGGCATGGGATGTCGTTGCCTTGAGGCTATCGATGAGATTCATCGTTTCCTGCTGGATCTGCTGGATATTCGTTGCCATATTATCTGTATTCGTTTTGATATTCTCGGTTAATGAGGTCGCCTACGTAGTAGCGTGTTTCACGGTCACTCTTGATTTCGGCATCAAGGAAGTTCTGGGCAATGATTTCTACCAGAAACTTGGTAAAGTATCCCGGCGCATTGATCATTGCGGTGTTCAGGAAAAAGTTTTCGTCGCATTCTTCTTTAATCTTGAGGAGGACGAGGTTGAGCTTCTCTTTGTCCTTGCTCCATGCAAAGTTGTTGGGCGTGACCTGCTGCTCTTCATTCTGCTTCTCTTTCTCCTGAATGCGTTTCTCGATGCGGGCAAATTTACGGTCGTGGTTGTAGCGAAGGGCGGTTATTGCGTCTTCTTCGTTAATCTTACGGATACGCTTGAGAATGTCGTTGAGGTTCTTAACCTGATCGTGCAGGTTGAAATTCTCGGCGATGTCCATATCTTTTTTCTTGAACAAGCGAAGAAATTCTTCCAGAAGGGAACGATAGCGAGGGTCTTCGGGGTCAATATTGTCGGCGAGCTGCTGGCGGGTATGTGCCAGGGCCTCCTTGTACTGCTCTTTGAGTTCCAGTTCGGCTTCACCGCGTTTGTAGAATGAGAACTCGATGTCCTCCAGAGCCATATTTAGGAGCTGCTGGACATTCTCGTTACCCTCAACGCCCTGCTGGAAGCCGAGGAAGACGTACCTATTTCGGGCGGCCTTAATGAAGTTGGTGATGTTCGGTATTGCTTCTGAGGTAGTGCCTTTCTGCTCCACAGCAAGCAGCTTCAGCACCTCGGAGTTGCCTTGTGATACGAGCATATTGCCAAGGTCGCGAATTTCTTCGAGAGAATTAAGGATTTCCTTGACCCGGTCGCGATCTTCTTCCAAATCAAGTTGACGGGAGAAGGTCTGAGGGTTGCCAAGATCCAGGCCGTCGAGTTTGGCAACGCTTTCTTTGTAGCGTTTCTCTGCTTCTTCGAGAGAGACGAGCAAGAGGTCGCTATGCTTCTGGGCTTCGGAACCCTGCTCGGCTTCAAGTTCCTCCTGGTAGTCCTTGCTAGTCTTGTTGTACTCCTCTTCGATATTGGCGAAATCAACTACATAGCCAAAACGCATGTCCTTGTAGGGACGATTGACCCGGGTAAGGGTCTGCAGCAGGTTGTGGTCCTTGACTACACGATGCAGGTATAGTTTTTTCAGACGCGGTGCGTCAAAACCGGTCTGGAGCATCTGGTAAACAATCAACAGGTCTATCTTCCCTTCTTTGAAGAGAGTGATCCACTTGGCGCGGGCATCCTTATCGTCAGAATCGTAGAGTATCAATGCGGCTCGGTAGTAACCCTTCTTTGGGCCGGCCATTTTGGCATCGATTACTTCCGGGCCGACGCTCTTGTAGATTATCTGTCCGTCATCACCTCTCTCATTGGCAAGCTCCTCTGTATCGGCGTATTTCTCCAGGAACAAACGATACATCAGCTTGGCTTGGTCAGATGTGTTGCAGACAACCATCCCGCCAAGGGAGTTGTCGTTGTTCTTGGCACGGAATGCCTTGAGGTCATCCATCACATAATCCAGCAAGGGCTGGACGTATGTGTGGTACTTATACACCGTGGCAGGATTGACAGAACCGGCTTTGACTCGAATGGAATTCAAGATTTCCTGCATCTTGATCTTGAAATTGGAGCCAATGTCTTCGCGTATGAGACGAAGGGTGTAACGGTCGGCAATCGAGGCGTTATAGTAGTACGTATGGATGTAATCGCCGAAAATGTCGGTTGTGCGGTACTCTCTGGAGATAATGGGTGTGCCGGTAAGAGCGATGCGGATTGCCTGCGGGTCGCTCTGAATCAGAGTCTTGAGGAAGCATCCGGCGGGATTATAGTCGCGGTGGGCTTCATCAATGAAGTATATCCGCTGAATCTTCAGGTTGTAATCATTCTTGCTGGTCGCCCGGCTGTCATCACTGAACTTCTGGATGTTGACCACAGTAATTTCCGGCTTCCCTTCGGGGTTTTGGGTAGTCTTGTTGCTGCTGATGATCTTTTTGAAATCATCCTTGGTGTCAATCGGATTGACAATAAGGCCGCGCTTGGCGAACTCCTGCTGTGCCTGCTGCATAAGGGCAAGGCGGTCAACGATGAAGAAGAACTGCGGGATAATGCCCTGTTTGGAGTAATACTCAGTCAGGAACTTCACGTTGTAGTATGCGAGTGCGGTTTTTCCGCTGCCCTGTGTGTGCCAGATGATTCCTTTTCGGACATCCTGATCCAGGGTTTTCTCTATAGCCTTCGTAGCGAATATCTGCGGGTAACGCATGATGTGTTTCTGAAGGCCGTTGGGCTCATCAACGTAGCAGATTCCATATTTCAGTAGGAAACGGAGACGGTTGAAGGAGAAAAGGCTGGTGACAATCAGTTTGGTGGGAGTGTCAAAATTGTCGCGGTTCTGGAGGTAGGCCTCACTGGCTATGTATGCCTCAACGTTGTTGTCCGCCAGAATTATCTGTTCCTTCTTGTATGAAAGCGGCTCAAAATACTGAAGAATCGGGAAGGAGGTTTGTCCATCCTCTCGGAAACAGTTGTAGCAGGTATTGTGACGGCCAATGGTAGCATAATAGGCGCCCTGGGTGAGAAGGTCGTCGTACTCCATATCGTTGGAGAAGACCATTACCTGGGTGATGTTGAGATAGCGACGGAACTTGGTGTTCTCAAAGCGCTTCTTCATCCGGTCGGTCTCGGCCTTGATCCCCGTGTCGTTATTCTCCTTCTTGACTTCGATGAATGCAAGCGGAAGACCGTTGATGAATAGTGTGATGTCCGGGCGGAAGTTGTCGGAAGACTTATCACCACAGGTCATTTCAGTGGCCACCTGGAAGGTATTGTTGTTGCGGAAGTTCTCTTCACTGGAAAGGTCTATGATACGGCCTGTTCCCGGTTCCTGCAGGATTTTATTGAAGAACTCGCGACCAAGGTCATCGTTGGCAAGGGAATCTTGAATCTCCTTCAGTTTCTTGACGGCATCGGCTTCTTCGAGGTCCGGGTTAAGGGAAATGAAGGCATCAGTAAAATGCTTTGTCAGGATATTTGTCAAGGGATCGAATTCAACCGCAGGTACGCCATACTTCTTCACCCCGTTCAGAGATACATATTCGTATCCCATCGTGACGAGGTGCATGATAGTCGGGAATTTGACGCGACTGTCTTCGCTGAATGCTCTGCTCATAACTATATGGTTTATGCTTTTATCTACGTATTTAACCTAAAATCCGCAACTATCATCCAATACACGATTAAGGGTAGATTTATGAG
>OMVB01000102.1 GCA_900314395.1 uncultured Prevotellaceae bacterium
GATTGCAAAGGTACAACATTTTGTGTTATCTCCAAATATTTTTAACATTTTTTTTTATACCTTTGTTCTCGTTAATTTTTACATCGGAGTATGGATATTGACTTATTGTCAAAAATGGTAAAAGAACTCATCCTTGACAAGGATGAGGTAGAACTTCCTGGCGTGGGTACTTTTGTTGCAGAAACAGTCCCCGCTACGTTCAGCGATAAAGGGTATACCATTAATCCTCCATACAGAAAACTATCCTTCAGGCAGCGCCAGGGCGGCGGAGACGACTCCTTGATCAATCTTTACATCAAGAGCAACGAAGGTGTAGACCCGGAGCAGGCGCGTAAGTTCGTTACAGACTTCCTGCTGGAAATGAAGGAGGTTCTCAAGCAAAAGAAGAACATTGTCTTCCCCGGCCTTGGCAGGCTCCGCTCCACAAAAGAAAATAATTTTTTCTTTGTTGCCGATGAAGACCTGGATATCTATCCTGGCGGCTTCGGCCTTGAGCCGATATCCCTGAAGACCCACGAGGAAACCCCGGAGGAGGTCTCTGCTGTCATCCAGCAGCTCGGCAAGGAGATTCTTGCGGTTCCTTCGGAACCTCAGAGTGCAGAGGAAGGAGATTTCTCCGCTCCGGCTGCGCCTCCGGTCGAAATGACAAAGGAAGTTCCGATCGACACATCTGCAGCTGAAAACCCCGTAGCTGAATCAGAAATATCAGAGGAAGAAGTATCATCTGAAGGACATGGACCCTTGAATTCTCGTCCTTCAGATGATATTTCTGACGCTGTAAAGACTGAGGTTAAGTCAGTTGCAAAAACTGAGGTTAAGTCAGTTGCAAAAACTGAGGTAAAAAAAGAAAAGGCTGATAGGAAGTGGATTAAGGCGCTGCTGTGGGCAGTAGGAACAATAGCAGTACTCATCGCTCTTTACATGCTGGCCGCAAGAATGTTCCCGGACTTCTTCGACTCCATACTCTACACTAAAGAAGAACTGGACATCCTCAACTTTTAGATAAAAATGGAAGGAAAAATACTGGACAGAAACAAATACGTACTAAGACAGACAGTCCGCTGCTATGACGTTGACGCTCAAATGCTTATGCGCCCGTCAGCCTTCATGGACTACGCCCAGGAAATGGCCTATCAGGCCGCCGAAGCAATGGGCTTCGGCTATGCGGACATGATAAAAGACGGAAAAGCCTGGGTCCTTTCCCGTCTTAATTTTATCTTCGAAGACACCCCCAAGTGGGGAGAAGAAATAGACCTGAGTACCTGGCACAAAGGCCCATCAGGCCCTTTTTACGTCAGGGACTTCGCCTTTACCAACCCCGACACCGGAAAAATGCGCATCCGCGGCACTAGCTCCTGGGTAATTATGGACATCGCCAATCGCAGGATGGTACGCACATCGGAAGTAATGGAAATGGTAAACCCTGAAACCCAGAGAAACGAAGACGCCATTGTAGAAAACGCCCAGAGGGTAAGCATGCCCCGCGGGGTAGAACCCGTCAAAGCCGGCACCCATGTAGTCGGATACTCGGACATCGACCTTCAACAGCATACAAACAACGCCCGCTACGTATTGTGGGCCATGAACTGCATAGACAGCGACCTTGTAAAGGTACACCCCTTCAAGGAAATAACAGTTAATTTCAATCACGAAACCCGCTCCGGAGACGCCGTAGACCTTCTTGTCCACCAGGACGGCCTAACCTTCTACATAGAAGGCGCATGCGGCGGAAACCAGGTATTTTGTGTAAAAGTAAATCTATATGAGTGAATTGTTTACGGGCACAGGACTGGCCCACTCCATAATGCTCTTCGCCTTTGTCATCGCAACCGGACTCTGGCTGGGCAGATTCAAAGTTAAAGGCGTTTCAATCGGCTCCACATGGATACTCTTCGTGGGCATCCTGTTAAGCCACTTCGGGCTGCGCGCAGACCCCGGAGCCCTGGCTTTCGTCAAGGACTTCGGCCTCATACTTTTTGTATTTTCCATCGGTCTGCAAGTAGGCCCGGGATTCTTCCAATCCTTCAAGAAAGGCGGAGTCAAAATGAACCTGCTGGCAGTAACGCTGGTCCTTCTGGCAGTTGCAGTAACCCTCATTATCCACGGAGTAGTAGGTGAAGACCTCAAGACCATGACCGGCGTAATGTCCGGAGCCGTAACCAACACTCCCGGACTTGGTGCTGCCCAGCAGGCCATCGCAGACCCTGAAGCATCGTCAAAGCTGGCATCGGCCTATGCAGTCGCTTATCCCCTTGGTGTGCTTGGCGTCATCGCCCTTATCATCGTATCAAAATCGTTGTTCAAGGTTGATATCGACAAAGAAAAAGCAAAACTCGATGCCGATGAAGACACGGCAGAAGCCGCCCGCCGCATGCACTGCGAAGTCGTAAACCCCGCTATCTTCGGGAAGAGCCTGCGCGATGTAACCTGCGGAATGGGAGACAAATTCATAATTTCCAGGGTAATGCGTAACGGAGAAATCTCAATTCCCGGCCCGGATTACATCCTTCAGGAAGGCGACAAAGTCCTTGTAGTAACCTCCCAGAGCATGGTTGATTCGCTTCGCATCATCTTTGGAAAAGAAGTGGAAATGCACCAGACTGACTGGCAGAAAATGGACGAGCATCTTGTTACAAGGCGCCTCTCCATTACCAAGTCCATGATGACGGGAAAGAAACTTAAAGAACTGAATATCAGGAAGATATACGGCGTTACTGTTACCCGCGTACTCCGTGCCGGCGTAGAGCTCGTTGCCCGTCCCAACCTTATCCTTGAGATGGGGGACACCATACAGGTAGTAGGTACGGAAAGCGCCATCAGCGACGTCGCCAAACTCGTCGGCAACAAGCCGGAAAGCCTGTCCAAACCTAACCTTGTTCCCATTTTTTTCGGCATCGCAGCAGGTATCATCTTCGGAAGCATACCCATTGCCCTGCCCGGTATGCCATCGGCAGTGAAACTGGGTCTGGCAGGCGGCCCGCTTATCATAGCAATCCTCCTTGGCCACTATGGACCAAAGCTTAAAATAACCACCTATACCACACTCAGCGCCAATATGATGATAAGGGAGATAGGCATATCCCTCTTCATGGCCGCAGTGGGTCTGGGAGCAGGGGAGTCCTTCATCTCCTCCATCCTGAACGGCGGTTACTGGTGGATACTTTACGGCTTCCTGATTACGGTTATTCCCGTAGGAACAATCATCCTGCTGTCCCGCCTGGTATTCAAGCTTAACTTCTACCAGATTTGCGGCCTTGTTTCCGGAGGTACTACAGACCCTGCCGTACTGGCCTTCTCCCAGGAAATGTACGGCACCGACTATACCTCTGTGAACTACGCCACCGTTTACCCGCTGACTATGTTCATGCGAGTGCTTGCTGCGCAAGTCCTGGTTTTGCTTGCCCTGTAATTTTCCGGACCGATGGCAACGCTTCTTTACCCTCCCGGGCCGGTGCCCACCTTCCCATTGCCCACCGCAGAAAGGCCTGCCGTCAATTACGACATGAACGGGGAGATGGTACCCGTTGTGCGGCCGGACGGAGAAGTGATAGGACGCGCCCCGCGGGCCTGCGTGCATGACAGGACCTTCATCCTGCATCCGGTGGTGCATCTTCACATAATCAACAGGAGGGGAGAAATCTACCTTCAGAAAAGAGCCCTTACCAAGAAACTCCTTCCCGGCCGCTGGGACACCGCCGTCGGGGGGCACATAGACTATGGGGAATCCGTCCCCGAGGCCCTTTTCCGCGAGACTGCGGAAGAGCTTGGTTTGTACGACTTCAACCCTGTTTTCATTTGCGATTATATCTATGAAAGCGCCGTTGAGCGCGAGTTGGTGAACGTTTTTGCCATTGTTGGCGATTTTGTCCCCAGCCCCGATGAGGCCGAGGTCTCCGAGGGCCGGTACTGGACGGTAAAAGAAATAGAGGAATCCTTTGAAAAATCGATACTAACCCCTAACTTTGAACGGGAATTCACCATGATCCGCAAGGATTTGGAGGCCCTGCTTTAATTTTTAGACTTTAAATATCTCATTTATAGTTATGAACGAGTCAGAATCGCTGAGAAAATTTATTAACGATCAGATGTCGGTCTGGCCGTTGTGTACGGCCAACTTCCGCGCCCTCAAGAATGTCCGCACCAAGGAGTGTGAGATTGGCGGGCTTAAAGTCAAGGTACAGTGCAACCCGGAAAGGCTTATCTCTACGGCGGCAGATTTTGAGGCCGCCCTTGAGCAGCGCCGCCCCTGCTTCCTATGCGAGAGCGGACGTTTCCCGGAGCAGCAAGCCTTCAAGTTCGAGGGTCGCAAAGGGCACAAATACGACATCATGGTGAATCCGTACCCGATATTCCCGGAACACATTACGGTTAATGCTGCGGAGCATACGCCCCAGACCATAATGAACCGCTTCCAGGACATGACGGACCTGGCTCACCACTACACGGAATTCTCGTTTTTCTATAACGGCCCGTTCAGCGGAGCATCGGCCCCGGACCATATGCACTTCCAGGCCTGCCCGCGCAGCCTGATGCCATTGGAGGCCGCCGTTGACAAGATGTTTGATGCCGATGCCGCCGATGAGCCCCGCCTTAAGTACCTTTCTTCCGTAAAAGAGGCCTCCCTTTATCATTGCGACCTCTTCACCAAAGGAATCTTCGTCCTTAAGGCAAAAACGTCCAAATCCCTTGCAAAACTGTTCTACCGCCTGATAGACTGCATGCCCGTCCCGGAAGGCGAGCCGGAGCCCAGGATTAACCTTATTATGTGGTACAAACCGCTCTCCGGAGGCGCCCGTCCCAAGGGCAGCACCCACGGCCTGGCAGACTTCGAGTACCGCGTAATAGTGATGCTCCGTGACCAGCACCGTCCGTCATGCTACTTCGCAGAAGGAGAGGAGCACCTGTGCTTCAGCCCCGGCTGCGCCGACAAGGGCGGCGTGCTCGTAATCCCTCCTGTAGAGGATTTTGAAAAGGCCACAGCTCCAGCATTGGAGAAAGCTTTGGCAGAAGTATCTGCAAAGCAGGACGTTCAGGACATGGTTATCCGCCGCCTTACCCGCACCCAGCGCACAATCCAGGTAGGCGTACTCTCCAGCGATGAAATTGTATTTGAGATTATCTCCGACGGTGCCGGCCCCCAGAAGGTCAGCTACCAGGAGGGCAAGATTAATTATAACGGAGCTCTTTACGACGAGCTTTTCTTCGAGGCCCAGACTCCTTCCAAGATGTTCGCAGAGCCTACCTTCATCCTGCACGATGTAATCATTGGCGTGGACTTCCACTGGCAGAGAAAGGTGGACCAGCAGTTCGGCGGCTCGCTCAAATTCATCGTAGAAAAGGGTAAAGTGGTGGCTGTCAACGTGATAGGAGTGGAGGACTATCTGCTCAGCGTTATATCATCGGAGATGAAGTCATCCGCAACCCTGGAGTTCCTCAAGGCTCATTCGGTCATTTCCCGTTCATGGATTCTTTCCCAGGTAGAGCACCGCGAGCGCAAGAAAGTACAGGTTCCGGAAGGCGTGAAGGACGTCGTTTCCATTGTCACTGACCTTGATACAAAGATGGGCGGCGACGTCAAGGACGATGCCGTGCCGCAGAGCTATATAAAGTGGTTCGACCACGAAGACCATATCAACTTCGATGTCTGTGCCGATGACCACTGCCAGCGCTACCAGGGCCTTACAATGGCCGTAGGCGGTAAAGTCCGCGAGGCCATTGACCAGACCTGGGGCCTTGTCCTTAAGGATAAGGATGGGGAAATCTGTGACTGCCGCTTCTATAAGAGCTGCGGCGGCCAGACGGAACTCTTCAGCACCTGCTGGGAAGACAAGGACTATGACTACCTTCCTTCGTTGCCGGATACCCCGGGCCACGACCCTCACGGCCACTGCTTCTGCAATACCCATGACAAAGAGATTCTGTCCCAGGTGCTTAACGACTACGACCTTGAAACCGTCGATTTCTATGAGTGGAAGGTGGAATACACCCGTCAGGAAGTATCAGATCTGTTCAAGCGCCGCAGCGGAATGGACGTAGGTACCATCCGCGACCTCATTCCTCTGGAGAAAGGCCCCTCCGGCACCATCAAGAAACTCAAGGTGGTAGGAGACAAGGCAACCGTTGTCATTGGCAAAGAATTGATAGTCAGGCGTTTCCTCTCAGAGTCGCACCTCAAGAGCGCCCGCTTCACCGTAACATGGGAAGGAGATAAACTCATCCTTAACGGAAGCGGCTGGGGCCACTGCGTGGGCCTTTGCCAGATCGGCGCCGCCGTCATGGCCTACAGCGGTTACAACTTCAAGGAAATCCTTGAACACTATTACCCCGGCTCTAAACTGGAAAATATTTAGTTGATTGCAACTGTTTAAACCCATGGACCCTTATTTTTCGGGTTTAAACAGTTGCAATCAACAAAAGATAATAAAATATTATACCATATGGCT
>OMVB01000066.1 GCA_900314395.1 uncultured Prevotellaceae bacterium
TGTAATCCCGTTTTTATTCTTCTGCCAGCAAAGCTGAAACCTCTTCTTTAAGTTTTGGAAGGTCATTGATGACAATCTTCCACATAACGTCATCCGTCACTGCTGCGTAATCATGGATAACTCTATTTCTTGTTGCAGTAATGGCTTTAGCGTGAGAAATTGCAATATTCGGCTGCTCTTTAAGAATTTTATTGGTGGCCTCGCCGATGATTCCTATATTCCTCTCTATGGCACGCCTGAGCATCAGATTCTTCTGATACTCGTCAAAGCGTTTAGGGATCTGATCAAAGAAAGAATAAACCTCATCAATGGCAACATTGATATCGTATAGATAAGTTTTAAGATGCCTGTCCATAAACCAATTGCTTTGTCTCGTCAAGTTCCTCCTTAAAATAGGGGTTCCTCACAGCATTGTACTCTACCAGATCTACGTCACGCTTCAGAAGCTCCTCCAGAGCAAATTTGAACTCAAAATAGTTTTCCCCATAAACAAGCAGCGGAAGGGCGTCACGGTTAAAGATGACTGTGAAATCTACATCACTGTCCTTATTGAATTTATCAGTCAAAATGGAGCCGAATACATATAGTTGCAGCACCTTATGCTTTTCACACAAGGCGATAATCTGTGCCATATTTCTTTGAATCAGCTTCATACGCCACAAATATAAGGAATAATAGTTTAAAATAAAAGGGTGGCACTTTGCTGTGTCACCCTTTAGAGAGCGGAAAACGAGACTCGAACTCGCGACCCCGACCTTGGCAAGGTCGTGCTCTACCAACTGAGCTATTTCCGCATTTGTTGAATGGGACTGCAAAGATACGGCAATTTTCGTAACCTGCAAATTTTTTTTAAGTTTTTTAATCTATATTTCATTATATTTGCATATCGGCTATAGGGATTAAAATCACAAGATTATGAAATACAGATTGTTTGCAGTAGCGGCATGCGCATTCCTTGCAATTTCCGGGATTCGGGCACAGGAAAATGCCAACTTCAATAAGTTCCAGGCAATGTTGGAACAAAAAGACACCATCGGCATGAAAAATATACTGGCCGATTGGGACCATAACGATCCGGAATACTACGTCTGCGAATTCAACTATCAGCTGTTCCTGTCGCGGCAGCAGTTCATTACTATAGATAAACTGATGGCAGAGAACAAGGAAGAGTCTATACCTCTGTATGACGAAACCTATCTGAATAAAGCCATAAGCGCGCTGGAAGAAGGCATTGTAAAGTATCCGGACAGGCTTGACATGCGCTGTGGACTAATCACCGTCCTCATTAATGAAGCAAAAGAAACAGACAAGGCCCTTGAAGTTATAGCCTCTACCCTGGAAAGAAACAAAGAAAACCAGAACACCTGGCTTTGGGCGCAGGGTGAGCCAGCCGGCCCGGATACCTTGGAGGATAGTATTCAGGATTATTTTTCAGAGATAGAATTGACAAAGGATCAGAATGCCCTTGCAGACCTGGTTATCCAATACTTTCCCCAGAACCCAGTCTTTCTTAACGACAAGGCTTCTTGCCTTTGGAACAGCTGGGAATTTGAAGAGGCCCTGAAGTTGTATGAAGAAGCCTACGCGTATGATAAAACGGACATGCTTATTGCCGGCAATCTTGCCTATGGATATGCCGAGCTCAATAAGTACGAAGAGGCCAAAAAGTACCTTGAAATAATAAAAGAGCAGTCCCAGGACCCGGGGCAGATTGGATGGGCTCAGGGCTCGCTGGACAGGATAAAAGAGTTGCAATCGACAGAATTTAAAAAAGTAGACATTAACGAACTTAAGCGATTCGTAACAGAAAACAGGGCCGGCTACGACAATTTGCTTGACAGGTTTAATAATGCCGATACTACATTGACCCATGACGAAAGCTTTTTGCTTTACTGCGCAACCGCCTTCACAGAATACGCTACAAACCGTGTAGACATCTGGGATCTGCTAGATTCGTTTGACGACATGCGACCCGCCCAGATTTATGAAGTAGTTAAAACACAGCTGAAAAAGTATCCCCTTTCACTCAGATTACTTTACCTGGCTTATTCTCTGGCCGAGAATCTTAAAGACCCGGAAGAAAACAACCATTTATCACGCTTTCTGACTATATTTGAAGCAATTGTTGAAAATGGCAACGGTTGTTCTGAAGACTGTCCTCTGATTGTCACCAACATGGACGATGAATATTTCTTACTAGGACAAATGGGTATGTCACAATTACACAGCCAGGCCGCAGTAACTGCCAAAGATGGCTCTCGTATTCTTGACATGATGGATTTTATGGCGGATAACGGGGCCAAAAGAAGGTATTTTGACGTAAGTATCCTGTTTTATTTCTACTCTAAACTTTTTGATAAGCAATGAAAAGAATACTAATTATAGCGAGTTTGTGCCTGGGGCTTTCGGTGGGGCTGTGGGCGCAGGATTTTGAGCCTTATTTGTCAGAGGCCGATGTTTCCAGTTCTGTGAAGCTGCTGCCTCCGCCGCCGGCCGAGGGGTCCATAGAATTTCTGATGGACAAGGTGGCTTACTGGGAGTATTACAGGCTGCGTTTTGCCGATACTGCCCGCGCTCGGCAGGCTATTCAGGATGCCGATATGAGCGATAAGGTGCTGCTGCAGTTCAAAGAGGCCTTCGGCTTGGAAATCACGAAGGAATCGATGCCGGAGACTTATCTGCTGCTGATGCGCTCCAAGGAGTGCTTCGGGTCCAGCGGATGCAACGAGGCCAAGCGCACTTACAAGCGCACCCGACCTTTCGTGTACTTTAACACCCAGTCGCTGACTTATTGGGACGACGGTTGGATGAAGAACAATTACTCCTACCCAAGCGGCCATACTGCCAATTTCTTTGGCCTGGCCTTTATCATGACAGACCTGCGGCCTGAGTGCAGGGAGGCCCTGCAGAGGCGCGCAGAGCAGGGCGGGATTTCCCGCGCGATTGTGGGCGCGCACTGGGCGTCGGACCTGGCGGCTGGCCGCGCAATTGCCTGCGCCGTATACGAGGTGTTGCAGCGCAACCCTCAGTATCAGGCGCAGTTCCAAAAGGCCGCCGCCGAAGTACGCCGCATCCTGAACTCTAAGTAGCATTACATCGCAAAATACATTTGCACCCGAGCTCCCATAAAAAGGGTCTATGTCGCTCGGGTGCAAATTATTTTGCTCTGTTTTTGCCTTTTGAGGACGTCAATTAAAGGTCAAGGGCGTCACGGACGTCGCCAAAGGTCTCGCAATCATCGAGATCTTCTTTGATTCTGTCCACAGAGTCTTCCCAATCTTCGTTAAATCCGGGAATCGCCGCTAATTTCTTTGAGCAGGAAATATAGGCATTCAACAAATCTTTTTTATCCCTGTCTGTAATAGGCAGGTCCCTGTTCTCCTTAATTAAGGCCTTCATTTCCTCTTCAATGGCCGACAGGCGGTTCATGTAAGAATCCTCTTCTCCACCGTTTGAAACAACAAGGTCCGTTCCCTCTTCCATTAAATCTATAAGTTTGCTTACTGGGGTATTGGACCCGCATGCTGCCAGTAAAAACGCAGCAATAATTCCAACAAATAACTTTTTCATAATCAATACTTTATTTAATTAAAAACATTATCCGTGAATCAGGACGGTGAGGCCGGCCATGACGATTGAAACCATGCTCATGAGCTTGATGAGGATGTTAAGGGACGGGCCGCTGGTGTCCTTGAAGGGGTCGCCCACGGTGTCGCCTACGATGGTGGCCTTGTGGCACTCAGAGTTCTTTCCGCCAAAGTTACCTTCCTCTATGTACTTCTTGGCATTGTCCCAGGCGCCGCCGGAATTTGCCAGGAAGATAGCCAGGACAAAACCTGCACCCAGACCACCGGCCAGAAGGCCTACAACACCCGCAGGGCCAAGGATGACACCCACAAGCACCGGAGCGATGATTGCCAGGACAGAGGGCAGGATCATCTCGTGCTGGGCAGCTTTTGTGGAAATGCGCACGCATGAAGTGTAGTCCGGACGCTGCTTGCCCTCAAGGATTCCGGCAATCTCACGGAACTGGCGCCTTACCTCAAGCACCATCTTGGACGCAGCGCGGCCTACGGAATTCATCGTCATACCGCAGAACAGGAAAGCCATCATCGAACCGATAAACACACCCACCAGAACCACAGGGTTCATAAGAGTAATATTGAAGTGCTCCACAATCTCCGGAATGCTTGCATGGGACAGCTGTGCAAACTGGTCTACCAGTTCCCCGCCTTTCTCTGCAATGTGCCCGAAGCCTATCTTAATCTCCTCTATATAAGAAGCAAGCAGGGCCAGGGCGGTAAGCGCAGCGGAACCAATGGCAAAGCCCTTTCCGGTAGCCGCAGTGGTGTTTCCAAGGGCGTCCAGCACATCTGTCTTTTCACGTACGGAAGGGTCAAGTTCGCTCATCTGGGCGTTGCCTCCGGCGTTATCGGCGATAGGGCCGTAAGCATCGGTTGCAAGAGTGATTCCCAGGGTGGAAAGCATACCCACCGCCGCAATGGAAATGCCGTACAGGCCATTGCTCAGGACTTCTGTGCTGAATGTAAAGCCGGTTGCAAAGCCAAACGAAAGGATAATTGCAACGGCGATTGTGATAACCGGAATGGCCGTTGAAATCATTCCCAGGCCCACTCCGCCGATGATGACTGTTGCAGATCCGGTCTTTGCGCTCTCTGCCAGCTTACGGGTGGGTTTATAAGAATGGGAGGTATAATATTCCGTCACCTTGCCGATGATAACTCCTGCCAGCAGGCCGGACACAACGGAAAGGCTCATCTGCCACCAGTTTTCAAAGCCAACAAGATAAAAGATTCCGAAGGTTGCTATGCCGATGAGGACAGCGCTGAGGTTTGTGCCGATGCTAAGGGATTTAAGCAGCTTCTGCAGCGATGCCCCTTCCTTGGTGCGGACGGCGTAAATACCTAATATTGAGAACACTACGCCAAGCGCTGCGATAACCATCGGCGCAAGAATAGCCTTCATCTGCATGGTCTCGTTTCCAAAGAAGGCCGATGCTCCCAGGGCCATGGTTGCGAGAATGGAACCGCAGTAGCTTTCATAGAGGTCTGCTCCCATACCGGCAACATCGCCAACATTGTCACCTACATTATCGGCGATGGTGGCAGGGTTGCGGGGGTCGTCCTCCGGAATGTCCTGCTCTACCTTGCCCACGATGTCCGCGCCAACGTCGGCGGCTTTGGTATAAATACCGCCGCCCACACGGGCGAAGAGGGCCTGTGTAGAGGCGCCCATACCGAAGGTAAGCATTGTGGTGGTGATTACCACGAGCTTGTGGCTGGTGTCTGCGTCCTTGACAAAGAAGTCGAGAACCTTCCACCATATTGAAATATCCAGAAGTCCGAGTCCTACAACAGTGAGACCCATTACAGCGCCGCTCCTGAAGGCAATCTTAAGGCCGCTGTTCAGGCTGCGCATCGTTGCGTTTGCCGTACGGGCCGATGCATAAGTTGCAGTCTTCATGCCGATGAAGCCGGCCAGTCCGGAGAAGAAGCCTCCGGTTAGGAAGGCGAAGGGAACCCAGGAGTTCTGGATGCCGAAACCGTAGGCCAGGATGGCAAAGAAAATGGCAAGGACGATGAACACTACAACCACCACCCTGTACTGCTGGCGGAGGTAGGCCATGGCGCCCTCGCGGACATACTGTGCAATTTCTTTCATTGTTACCGTACCCTCACTCTCCTTCATCATCTGGCGGAAGAAGAACCAGGCGAAGAACAGCGCCAAAAGGGCCGCTGCCGGTACTAAATAGAATAAATTGTCCATATAGAATTAGTGTTAAGTTATTGTATCGTTTTAAATGCAAACACGAATGTAAGGAATATTTTGACAAAAAACAAAGATTTTGTAACTTGCGGTGTTAAACCAAACAAGTATGAAACGAATTACTATCCGCGATGTCGCAAGAGAGGCAAATGTCTCCGTAACTCTTGTTTCCTTTGTTATGAACGCCAAGCGCGATGCAGACGGCAACCTCAACTGCCCAGTGAACGCAGACACAGCCAAACGCGTGCTGGAAGTAGCTACAAGGCTTGGTTACAAGCGTAATTTTGCGGCAGCATCGCTAAGAAGCGGCCGCTCAAACACTATCGCCGTTATTCCCAATGATATATCCAACAAGTTCTTCGCCGGAATCTCCCGCTATATAGAGGACAAGGCAAAAGCCCTTGGATACAACGTACTCTTCTCCAGCTCGGAGGAAGATCCCAACCGTCTCTCAAACGTTCTGGACGCCGTTATGGCCCACAACGTAGACGGTATCATCGTAGCCCCTTGCGCCGGCGGAGATGAAATCATCGCCCGCATCCTGGACTACAAGGTGCCCATCGTGCTCCTGGACAGGGATATCGACTCCCTTGACGGAGTGGGCAAGGTGCTTCTGGATGACTGGGAGGCCGGTTACCTGGCAACCAGCGAGCTTCTGGAGCAGGGCTACAAGAAGGTGGAGATGATTTCCTACTCACTGGGAATTTCCAGCTTCTCTGAGAGGGAGTCCGGCTACATCGGCGCAATGGCGGACAGGTCCCTCAAGACAAAGGCAAAGATTCACCATACAACCTACGCAAAGGCCGCGTCAGAGGTAGAAAACATCATCCTGAGCGGCATTGAGCGCGGCGTAGAGGCCTTCTTCATGCCTTCCTACTCACTCTCTGCACAGGTTTTGGCAGTGCTCAAGAAACACAACCTTCGCACACCGGAAGACGTAGCCATTGTCTGCTTCGACGAGAGCGATGTTTACAGCCTGTACAGCAACACCATCACCCATATCGTACAGCCGCTAAAGATCCTTGGAGAGAAGTCCGTAGAGGTTCTTGTAGAGATGATAGATGGCAAAGCCCCGGAAAAGATTATCCTGTCCCCGGAACTTATCAGGGGCGGTTCATCAGAAGCTAAAAAGAAATAAAACCTATAGATTATGAAACTTGAAGGCAGACGTCAAAGCAGCAATGTAGATGACCGCCGACTCAGCTCCTCCGGCAAAGCCGCCGGCGGCCTGGGAATCCTGGGCGTCATCGTATATTTCGCAATTTCACTGTTCTCCGGCAAGGGAGTAGACCTTAGCGCACTCCAGAGCGTGCTGGGAGACGGCATTTCCGTTCAGTCGGAGCGTGAAATCACTCCGGAGGAGGAAGAACTGGCTGTTGTCGCAAAGCAGATCCTGGCAAGCACAGAGGAAATCTGGACAGCCTATTTCTCTGCAAACGGCCTTGGAGATTACCCCAAGCCCACAATGGTACTTTATACAGGCTCTACCCGCAGCGGTTGCGGCCAGGGCAGCGCCGCAATGGGCCCCTTCTACTGCTCCGCAGACCAGTGCCTCTATATTGACCTGTCCTTCTTCAGCACCATGAAAAAGCAGCTTGGTGCAGATGAAAAGCCGTTCAACTACGCCTACGTGATCGCCCACGAGGTAGGCCACCACGTACAGAACGTGCTGGGCACCCTTGGCAGTGCGCATCAGCAGATGGCCAAGATGAGCAAGGCCCAGGCCAACGAGGTCAGCGTAATGATTGAGCTCCAGGCAGACTTCTATGCCGGCGTATGGGCCAACAAGGAGAACAACAAGTACCGCTCCCTTGAGGATGGTGACATAGAGTCGGCAATCCGCTGCGCCCAGGTTATCGGGGACGACTACCTGCAGAAAAAGGCCCAGGGCTACGTAGTGGAGGAAAGCTTCACCCATGGAACCTCGGCCCAGCGTGCACGCTGGTTCAAGAAAGGACTCCAGACCGGAGACATACGCCAGGGCAACACCTTCAGCTACAAATACTCAGAACTTTAAAGGAGGCATCGGCAGATGAAGCATTTTACATTACCTAAGGACGGCGGACTCATAGAGGAAAATCTGCCCCAGGGAGTCCTGCACTCAAGAGAAAGAATCAAAACCGAAATCTTCCCGGACTCTACGCAGGCCAGCCTTGTAATAGCAGAGAACCTGATAGAGAAAATCAACGCCTTCAAGGCCTCAGGGCAGGGCAGGCGCTTCCGCCTGGGTCTTACCACCGGTTCTTCTCCCGTGTCCCTGTACAGGTGGCTCTCCCGCTTCTGCAGCGAGGGCAAAATCTCTTTCAAGGACATCGAAATCTTCTCTATCGACGAATATTATCCTGTTGTGGCAAAGGAGTACGGACGCAACCGCAACCTCTTTTCAGAGCTTCTGAACAAAGTCGACGCCGATCCCTCCCTTGTCCATATTCCCTATGCCGATGTTCCCCAGAACGAGGTGTCGGCCTTCTGTGAAGAGTATGAGAAAAAGGTCCGCGACCTTGACCTTCTTATAATGGGAGTAGGCGAGCTTGGGCAGGTTGCCTTCAACGAGGCAGTATCGCTCCAGACCAGCCGCACGCGCTGCGTCCGCCTCACCTACAAGAGCCGCAAAAGGCAGTCCCGCAATTTTGGCGGAGACGTATCGGTTACCCCGGAGCATGCAATCACCATCGGCATAGATACCATAATGAGCGCAAAGGAAATCGTGCTCATGTCGTGGGGAGAAGCCAAGGCAGAGGCTGTAAAGGCCGTTTCAGAGGGCCACAGGGATTCTGCATACCCGGCAACCTATCTCCAGAAGCACGAGAATATCACCTTGTACGTAGATGAGACTGCGGCAAGCCTGCTTGCGCGCGTTGTCTGCCCCTGGACGGTAGGCCCTTGCGAATGGACGCCCAAATTCATCCGCAAAGCTGTCATCTGGCTGGCCCAGGAGGTGCACAAACCTATTCTTAAACTTACCCAGAACGACTACCTGGAGAACTTCCTGAGCGAGCTTCTGGAAAAGTACGGGCCGTTTGACAAGATTAACATAGATGTTTTCAACGACTTGCAGCATACCATCACCGGCTGGCCGGGAGGCAAACCCAACGCCGACGATTCTACGCGTCCCGTCAAGAGCAACCCCTTCCCCAAGAAGGTGCTCATCTTCTCTCCCCACCCGGACGATGATGTTATCTCTATGGGCGGAACTTTCATCCGCCTGGCGGAGCAGGGGCACGATGTGCATGTGGCTTACGAGACATCGGGCAACGTAGCCGTGCACGACGACGTTGTGCTGCAGCACATGGACTGCGCCTTCCAGCTTGGCTTTGCAGACAAGTTCGCAGAGGTTAAGGCGCTGGTAGACAGCAAAGTACCCGGCCAGCCGGAGCCCCGCGCCCTGCTGGACATCAAGGGTGCCATCCGCCGCAGCGAGGCCCGCGGCGCCGTGCGCTCCTTCGGTCTTAACGACAACACCAACGCCCACTTCCTGAACCTTCCGTTCTACGAGAGCGGCGGCATCAAGAAGAATCCCCGCACCCAGGCCGATGTAGACATTATAAAAGACCTTATAATGAAGATCAAGCCGGACCAGATTTACATGGCCGGAGACCTTGCAGACCCTCACGGCACCCACCGCGTCTGCACAGAGGCCGCGCTGGAGGCTGTAGAGCAGCTTAAGGCAGAGGGCCAGGCATGGCTGGAGAAGACTAACATCTGGCTGTACCGCGGCGCTTGGATGGAATGGGAGCTTGGCCGCGTGGACATGGCTGTTCCGCTAAGCCCCGGAGAGCTTGTGAAGAAGCGTCACGCCATCTTCCGCCACCTGTCCCAGAAGGACATCGTCCCGTTCCCGGGAGACGACCCGCGAGAGTTCTGGCAGCGCGCAGAGGACCGCACCCAGAATACGGCCCGCCTGTACAACGAGCTTGGAATGGCAGAATATCAGGCAATTGAGGTATTTCTTAAACTTTGTTAAATAATGAACGTAATCATCAGGAACAATGCAGCGGAAGGCTCCCTCTGGGCAGCACACTACATTGCAGAAAAAATCAACGCAAAGGCAAAAGTGACTGACAAGCCCTTTGTTCTTGGTCTTTGCACCGGCTCAACTCCTATCCAGACCTACGCAGAGCTTATCCGCATGGTTAAGGACGGAGAGGTATCATTCAAGAATGTCATTTCATTCAACATGGACGAGTACGTAGGCCTGCCGGAGTCTCACCCGGAGAGCTACCACTCATTCATGCACAGGTATCTCTTCGACCATATCGACGAGCCAGCACAGAATATCCACATCCTTAACGGAAACGCCCCGGACCCTGTTGCAGAGTGCCAGGCTTACGAGGATGCCATCGTTGCCGCAGGCGGCTTTGACCTGTTCCTTGGCGGCGTGGGAGAGGACGGCCACATCGCATTCAACGAGCCTTTCTCTTCACTGGCTTCCCGCACCCGCGTGGTTACCCTTACCCAGGACACCCGCGAGGTCAACGCCCGTTTCTTTGACGGAGACTTTAACAAGGTTCCCCGCCAGGCTCTTACCGTTGGCGTAGCTACCGTTCTTTCTTCCAAGGAGGTTGTAATCCTTGCCTTCGGAAGCAAGAAAGCCCGCGCCCTTAAGGATGCCATCGAGGGTCCGATGTCGCATTACTGCACCCTTAGCGGCCTCCAGGGACACCCTGCCGGCACCATCGTCTGCGACGAGCTGTCCGTTGGCGAGCTGAAGGTGAATTCTTACCGCTACTTCAAGGCTGTAGAAGCTGCAGAAAATGCGTAAGCTTCTTGTTTTAATTCCGGTCCTTACCCTGCTGTCCGGCTGTGGCAAGGACCGGAATTCTGCGTCTATGGTGCTTCATTACGACGCGCCGGCAGAGTTTTTTGAGGAGGCCCTGCCGATAGGCAACGGCCGCCTTGGGGCGATGGTTTACGGGGGTACTTCCACGGAGAAGCTCTCGCTTAACGACATCACCCTTTGGACGGGAGAGCCGGACAAAGGGCAGGAGCACATAGACCTGGCGGGGAGCGGTCTTCCGGTCGCCGGCAGGCTGGCGGAGGTCCGGGCAGCCCTTGACAGGGAGGATTACCGGGCTGCGGAGCAGCTGCAAAAGGGCCTGCAGGGGCACTTCAGTGAGAGTTACCAGCCACTTGGCAACCTGATTGTCAATCATACAGCCGATGCTGGTGCGGTATCCGGCTACCAGCGGCAGCTGGACCTTGCAAACGCAACTGCCACAGTTACTTACAAGCGTGGTGGCATCCAGTTCAAGACGGAGTATTTTGCATCGGCGCCGGATTCCGTGATAGTGGTTTCCTATGAGTCCGGGGCGCCGATGGACCTGGACATCGGCTTTGAAACCCAGCAGAAGGTGCTGGAGGCATCGGCCCTTGTCCAAGGGGGCATCGGCGTTATAACTACCGATGGATATACGGCGTGGCATGCGTATCCGGGCTATTATAAGCAGGGAGAGGGGCAGTTCCTCTACGACCCGGAGCGGGGCATCCACTTCCGCACGGTAGTGAGTGTCTGCGCAGAAGATGGCTCGGTGACGGCGGCAGAGGGTAAAATTATGGTCAGGGGGGCTACAAGGCTGGCGCTTAAGGTTGTGAATGCCACCAGCTTCAATGGCTTTGACAAGGATCCGGTGCGCGAAGGAAAGGACTGGCGGGCGCTGGCATCGGCAAATGCTTACAAGGTGCAAAATACTTCTGTATCAGGTCTTTATGCGGCGCACGTGGCAGACTATCAGAGGCTTTTCAATACTTTTGAACTTTATCTTGGGGAGACTCCGGATTCTGTGAAGGCGCTTCCTACGGATGTTCAGCTTAAGCGGTATACAGACCTGGAGGAGGCGAATCCGGAGCTGGAGGCGCTGTACTTCCAGTACGGCCGGTATCTGCTTATTTCTTCTTCCAGGACGCGCGGGGTGCCGGCAAATTTGCAGGGGCTCTGGAACGAGAGCGCAGACCCGCCGTGGAGCTGCAATTACACCACAAATATTAATCTGGAGGAGAATTACTGGCCTGCAGAGGCTTCCGGGCTGGGCGAGCTGCACGAGGTCCTGCTGGACTTCCTGCACAATGTTTCGGCTACCGGCCGCAATACCGCAGGAACTTTTTACGGGGCTACGCAGGGCTGGTGCCTGGGACATAACACGGATATCTGGGCTATGTCCTGCCCGGTTGGCCTTGGCAGCGGAGACCCCTGCTGGGCCAACTGGAATATGGGCGGCGCGTGGCTAAGCACCCATATTTGGGAGCACTGGCTGTATACAAGGGACAAGGAGCGGCTTAAGAAGGACTTACCGGTGCTTCTTGGGGCGGCTGAATTCTGCCTGGACTGGCTTGTAGAGAAGGACGGCGTCCTGCTCACATCGCCGTCTACGTCTCCTGAGAATCTTTACGTTACGCCCGACGGCTTCATGGGCGCCACTCTCTATGGCTCCACGGCCGATGCCGCCATTATCCGCGAATGCCTGACAGATGCCCGTCTGGCTGCGGAGGAGATTTTGGCCTCCGACGGGGAAGAGCCCGCCTTGCGGTCATTTATAGACCGGGCCGATGCCGCTCTGGCCAAATTGCTCCCCTATAAGATTGGCGCCGACGGCCGCTTGCAGGAGTGGTATCATGACTGGGCCGACGCAGACCCGCATCATCGCCATCAAAGCCATTTAATTGGCGTTTATCCGGGGCGGCAGATTGTTTCCGGCCCCTTGGCCGATGCAGCTTTGAAGTCGCTGTCTGGGAGGGGTTTTGAGACTACCGGATGGAGCTGCGGCTGGCGCATCAACCTGTATGCCCGTCTTGGGGACGTCAGGAACGCCTACAAGATGTTCCGCCGTCTGCTAAGGTACGTGAGCCCGGACGGCTTCAGCGGCGCGGACGCCCGCCGCGGCGGTGGCACCTATCCCAATCTTATGGATGCCCACTCCCCTTTCCAGATTGACGGCAACTTCGGCGGCGCCGCCGGCCTTTTGGAATTGTTCCGGAGAGGTTTAAGGCTTTGGCCCCACGGCCGGGTCAAGGGGCTGCGGACCGACGACGGAAAGACAATCGACATACAATGGTAACAAAAAAGTGCCACCCGGGAAGGGCGGCACTTTTCATTAGTACCAGAGTACTATTCGGCTTTCTCCTCGGGAGCGGCCTCTGCGGCGGGTGCCTCAGCTGCGGGAGCAGCGGGAGCCTCTGCCTTCTTGGCGCGGCTACGACGGGTAGTCTTCTTGGCCTCTTTCTTGGGAGCGGAAGCGATAGCAGCCTCGTTGAAGTCTACGAACTCTACAAGAGCCATCTCTGAACCGTCACCCTGACGGAAACCAGTGTGAAGAATCCTCAGGTATCCACCGGGACGGTCAGCGATCTTAGGTGCGATGGTGCGGAAGAGCTCTGCAACAGCGTACTTGTCCTTAAGGTAGCTGAAAACTACACGACGGGAGTGTGTAGAATCGTCCTTAGACTTGGTTACGAGGGGTTCCAGGTACATCTTCAAAGCCTTAGCCTTGGCAACTGTGGTCTCGATTCTCTTGTGGAGAATGAGGGATGAAGCCATGTTTGCAAGCATTGCCTTGCGATGACCGCTCTGACGTCCAAGGTGATTGAATGATTTATTGTGCCTCATAATTAAACGATCTTTTTCTTAGGTTCAATATTATATTTTCTGACATCCATACCGAAGGAAAGTTTCATCTTCTCTACGATAACATCGATCTCGTTGAGACTCTTGCGGCCGAAGTTGCGGAACTTCATGAGCTCTGCCCTTGAGTAGGATACAAGGTCTGCGAATGTGTCGATGTCAGCAGCCTTCAGACAGTTGTAAGCCCTTACAGAAAGGCCCATGTCTGAGAGCTTGGTAAGAAGGAGATGTCTGGTACGGAGTGACTCCTCGTCCAGCTCCTTGCTCTCGGTCTCAACAGAGCTCTCAAGAGTGAGCTTGTTGTCGTCGGTGAACAGGCGGAAGTGGTAAATGAGGATGTTGGCAGCCTCCTGGAGCGCAGCTTCAGGGGAGATGGAGCCATCGGTCACAATTTCCAGATTCAGCTTCTCATAGTCGGTCTTCTGCTCTACACGCCAGTTGTCAACAGTCCAGTTGACCTTGCGGATAGGGGTATAGATTGAGTCAACCGGAATGGTTCCGATAGGAGTGTTGGCGTCCCTTTCCTCCTCGGCCGGAACAAAGCCGCGGCCCTTGGTGATGGTAAGGGAAATCTCAATCTTTACAGAAGGCTCCAATGAGCAAATGTGGAGTTCAGGATTCAGCACCTTGAAAGAAGACAATCCCTTGGAGATATCCTCTGCGGTAAACTCCTGCTTACCGCTTACGGTGATGTTTGCAACCTCAGAGTCAACACCTTCTACCATTCTCTTGAATCTCACTTGCTTGAGGTTAAGGATGATGTCCTGCATACCTTCGATTACGCCGGGGATGGTCTGGAATTCCTGATCCACACCGCTGACTTTAATCGAACTGATAGCAAAACCTTCCAGGGATGACAGGAGGATGCGACGGAGGGCGTTACCGATGGTCTGTCCGTATCCGGGCTCAAGGGGCCTGAATTCGAAGCGGCCGACGGTATCGGTACCTTCGAGCATAATCACCTTATCAGGTTTTTGAAATGCTAAGATTGCCATATTGTTTCTTGTTAAGGTGTTAAATTATTACTTGGAGTAGAGGTCAACGATAAGCTGCTCGTTGATGTTCTCAGGGATTTCCTCGCGGGTAGGTACGTTAAGGTACTTACCGGTAAGGTTCTTGGCGTCGAACTCGAGCCAAGAATACTTGCTTGCAGAAGCAATGCTGTTCTGGATAACCTCCAGGCTCTTTGACCTTTCCCTAACTGCTACTACATCACCGGCCTTAACCTGTGCGGAAGGGATGTTGCAGATAGCACCGTTAAGAGTAATGTGGCGGTGAAGCACAAGCTGACGTGCAGCGGCCCTTGTAGGAGCGATTCCAAGACGGTATACGATGTTGTCAAGACGGCTCTCAAGGAGGAAGAGGAGGTTTTCACCCTTCTGACCTGCCATGCGGGAAGCCTTGTCGTATGTGTTACGGAACTGACGCTCAAGAACGCCGTACATGTATTTAACTTTCTGCTTCTCTTTCAGCTGATTACCGTATTCGGTAGTCTTGCGGGCGCGCTTGCGTGCTGCACCGTGCTGTCCGGGAGGGAAATTTCTTTTCTCGTAGTATTTGTCTGCGCCGTAAATAGGCTCGCCGAACTTGCGGGCGATTTTAGTACTGGGACCAGTATATCTTGCCATAATATTCTACGCTTTAATAGGTTAAACTTTACGACGACCTTTAGGACGGCAGCCATTGTGAGGCATAGGGGTAACGTCGATGATCTCGATAACCTCGATACCTGCGTTGTTGATAGTTCTGATTGCGGACTCACGGCCTGCACCAGGACCTTTTACATAGCACTTAACCTTGCGGAGACCTGCGTCGAAAGCGGTCTTGGAAGCGTCCTCTGCAGCCATCTGGGCAGCATAAGGAGTGTTTTTCTTGGAACCGCGGAAGCCGCACTTTCCGGCTGAAGACCAGCTGATAACCTGGCCCACGCCATTAGTGAGAGAAACGATGACGTTGTTGAAAGTCGATGAAATATGAGCTTCACCAACAGCTTCAACCTTAACGACTCTCTTTTTCGTTGTTGTTGTTTTCTTTGCCATAATTCATCCGGATTATTTGGTTGCTTTCTTCTTGTTTGCAACGGTCTTCTTTCTTCCCTTACGGGTACGTGCGTTGTTCTTGGTGCTCTGACCGCGGACGGGAAGTCCGACACGGTGACGTACACCACGATAGCAACCAATGTCCATCAATCGTTTGATGTTCATCTGAACAGTGGAACGGAGTTCACCCTCGATCTTGTAGTTCTCGTTGATCTCTGCACGGATCTTGGCGATCTGGTCGTCATCCCACTGATTAACCTTAGTGTCGTAATCGATGCCACATGCATCAAGGATTTTCCTTGCTGAAGAGCGACCGATACCGAAGATATAGGTAAGACCTATCTCTCCTCTTTTGTTGTTCGGTAAATCAACACCGGCTATTCTTGCCATAATCTGTTATCTTTTACTTTAATGTTATACAACTGAATTTTATCCCTGGCGCATTTTGAATTTGGGATTCTTCTTACAGATTACATAGAGATGTCCTTTACGACGGACGATCTTGCAATCTTCGCTGCGCTTTTTGATGGATGTTTTAATTTTCATATTGCAAAAATAATTTATTTGTATCTGAAGGATATTCTGCCTTTGGTCAAATCATAAGGTGACATCTCAACCTTAACTTTATCTCCCAGGAGGATGTGGATGAAATTCTGCCTCATCTTTCCGGAGATGTGAGCGAGTATGACGTGACCGTTCGCCAGTTCTACCTTAAACATTGCGTTAGGGAGCGTTTCGACGATAACCCCGTCTTGCTCGATTGCTGCTTGTTTTGACATTGAAATATCTCTTTAAAAATTTATACCAACTTCCTTCTCAATGAATTCAAAGGTCGACAGTTGCTCCGCGTGGCCTTTACGGACAACAACCGTAAGTTCGAAGTGCGCAGCCTTCTTGTGATCAACAGTGCGTACCGCCCAACCGTTTTTTGCAAGGTACACATGGCGGTCGCCCGCCGTGATCATAGGCTCTATGCATATAGTCATTCCTTCCACGAGCCTTGTTCCCCTCCCCTGGTGTCCGTAATTGGGCACCCCGGGGTTCTCGTGCATGTCCCGGCCTATTCCGTGGCCTTCCAGCTCACGTACTACTCCAAAACCGAATGACTCCGAATACGATTGCACCGCGTGTCCGATATCGCCGGTACGGGCCCCTGCGACAGCCTTTTCTATACCTTTGTACAACGATTCCTTAGTAACAGAGAGGAGTTTCAGCGTCTCAGCGTCCACCTCCCCTACAGGGAAGGTGAAGGCTGAATCGCCATTGTATCCTTTGTACTTGGTACCCAGGTCTATCGAAACGATGTCTCCTTCCTGGAGGACATAGTCCGACGGGAAACCGTGTACCACGGTATCGTTGACAGAAGCACAGATGGCTGCGGGATAGCCGTCGTAACCCAAGAAGTTAGGAACTGCGCCGTTGTCACGGATAAAAGTCTCGGCCACCTTATTCAACTGCATAGTTGTCACACCAGGGGCGACCGCTTTACCGACTTCTGCCAACGCACGACTGGTCAGCTGTCCGTTTATGCGGAGTAGTTCAATAGCTTCTTCTGTCTTCGGTGCTACCATCTTCCTTCTACCATCAAAATTACATACCCATCCTGCCGCTCAGACGACCGGTCTTCATGAGACCGTCGTAATGACGCATAGTCAGGTAACTGTCTATCTGCTGGAGGGTGTCAAGCACAACACCTACAAGAATCAACAGTGAAGTACCACCGTAAAAGCTTGCAAACTGGTTGGTTACACCAAGGATCATTGCCATTGCAGGAAGAATGGCGATGATAGCCAGGAAGATTGAACCGGGAAGGGTTACCCTTGACATGATATTGTCAAGATAATCCTTGGTGGCCTTTCCGGGCTTTACTCCAGGAATGAATCCGCCGTTCTTCTTCATATCCTCTGCCATCATCGTAGGGTTGATGGTTACGGCAGTGTAGAAATAAGTGAAGATAACGACAAGAAGTCCGAATATAAAGTTATACCAGAAACCCTGATAGTTGCCAAGAGTTGCTGCAAGTCCGCGGGTAGCGTCCCACTTAGAGAAGATAATCGGGAAGAGCATGAGCATCTGTGCAAAGATGATAGGCATAACTCCTGCCGAATTGATTCTAAGCGGAATGTACTGACGGACACCACCGTACTGTTTGTTGCCGATAACTCTTCTTGCGTACTGAACGGGAACCCTTCTTATTGCCTGTACAAGAGCGATTGCTGCAATGAAGACGAAGAAGAGAACTACCAGTTCTACAATCACGAAGATAAGGCCACCGTTGGTTGCAGTAAGCTTGGTTGCGATCTCTGAGAACAATGCAAACGGCAGACGGGCTACGATACCAATCATAATGATGAGTGAAATACCGTTACCGATACCGCGGTCTGTGATGCGCTCACCGAGCCACATTACGAACATTGAACCGGCCATCAGGACGATGGTAGAAACAAGGTTGAATGTGAATACTGACCATCCGAGCTGGTTGATTGCGAGAATAGCGTTACCACCTACCTGGTTGTGAACCTGTGCCATGTAGGCAGGGCCCTGGATTGCAAGGATTGCAACGGTCAGGTAGCGGGTAAGCTGATTGATCTTCCTGCGGCCGCTCTCTCCTTCCATCTGCAGTTTGCGGAAGTAAGGAACGAACATGCCCAGGAGCTGGATTACGATGGACGCCGAGATGTAAGGCATCACACCCAGTGCAAAGATTGAAGCGTTACCGAAAGCACCTCCGGAGAACATATTCAAGAGGCCTACGAGACCTTCCTGAGAGCTCTTGGAGAGAGCGGAATCGGCGAGTGCGCCTGCATCGATACCCGGAAGCACGATGAAGCAGCCGATTCGGTAAACGAGGATGAGGAGGACAGTGTAAACTATCCTCGTCTTCAACTCCTCAATCTTGAAGATGTTTTGAATTGTTTCGATAAATTTCTTCATCTGTTACTCTTCAACTATGATTGCCTTGCCTCCTGCAGCCTCAATCTTGGCGATGGCTGATTTGGAGAAGGCATCGGCGGAAACTTCAAGTTTTGCGGTAAGCTCACCGTTTCCGAGAACCTTTACAAGAGACTTGATGGGAGCAAGACCGGCCTCAACGATAACGTCAAGGGTAATCTTGTCAATACCTGTAGCCTCGTAAAGAGCCTGGAGCTGGCAAACGTTAACTGCCTGGTACTCAACCCTTGTAGGGTTCTTGAAACCGAACTTGGGAAGTCTCCTCTGAATAGGCATCTGACCGCCTTCGAAGCCGATCTTATGCTCGTATCCAGCACGTGCCTGAGCACCTTTGGTACCACGGGTGGAGGTGCCGCCTTTACCGGAACCCTGTCCGCGACCAAGTCTCTTGGAGTTGTGTGTGGAACCCTTTACGGGTTTGATGTTGTTCAAATTCATATCTCGATCCTCCCAAATTAGATTTCTTCAACTTTCACCAGATGACGGACCTTCTCCAGCATTCCTGTGGTGACAGGGGTCTTTTCAACCTCTACGGTCTGGTGCATTCTGTGAATTCCTAGAGAGAGAAGGTTGGCTTTCTGCCTCTTGGTCTCTCCGTTCTTGCTGATAACCTGTGTAATTCTGTATTTTGCCATAGCTTTTTCTCCTTATCCGTTAAATACTTTGGTCATAGGGATGCCACGGAGACCTGCTACGGTGTAAGCGTCCCTCATCTGGGTGAGAGCCTCTACAGTAGCCTTGACAAGGTTGTGAGGGTTGGATGAACCCTTGCTCTTTGCGAGCACGTTCTGAATACCTACAGACTCGAAAACGGCACGCATAGCACCACCTGCCTTAACACCGGTACCGGGAGCGGCGGGTTTCATGAATACCTCTGCGCCACCGAACTTAGCGGTCTGCTCGTGAGGAATGGTCTTGCCGATAACGGGAATCTTAACGAGGTTCTTCTTTGCATCTTCAACACCCTTCTGGATAGCAGCGGTAACTTCGTTGGCCTTTCCGAGACCATAACCTACGACACCGTTTTCATCGCCAACAACTACGATGGCTGCGAAACGGAAGTGACGACCACCCTTGGTAACCTTGGTTACCCTGTTGATGGCGACCAGACGATCTTTAAGCTCAAGATCTGAAGTCTTTACTCTTTTAACATTCATATTTGCCATAGTCCCGATTAGAATTTAAGGCCGCCTTCACGGGCAGCGTCTGCCAAACTTTGTACTCTACCATGATAGAGATATCCTCCACGGTCGAAAGAGACCTCTGAGATACCCTTTGCCAGAGCGCGCTCTGCGATAGCCTTGCCGACGATAGCGGCGGCTTCCTTACCGGCTTTGCCCTTGCACTGTGCAGCAAGCTCCTTATCGTTGGATGCTGCAGCTACGAGAGTCTTGCCCTCAAGGTCGTTAACGACCTGCACATAGATCTGCTTGTTGCTTCTGAAGACGACGAGTCTGGGCCTTTCAGCAGTACCGTTGACGTGCTTGCGAATACGGAAATGTATTCTCTTTCTTCTTGCAATTTTACTCAATGCCATAATTCTGTCCTCCTAATTATTTAGCAGATGCTGATTTGCCGGCCTTGCGACGGAGCTGCTCGCCGACGAACTTGATACCCTTGCCCTTATAAGGTTCAGGCTTGCGGAATGAACGGATCTTGGCTGCTACCTGTCCCAGGAGCTGTTTGTCATAGCTTCTGAGGATAAGTACAGGGTTCTCACCCTTCTTAACCTGTGCGGCTTCTGCCTTAACCTCTGCGGGAAGGAGGAGCTGGATGTCATGTGAGTAACCAAGGGCGAAGGTCAGGAGCTGGCCCTGAACATCTACGCGGTAACCTACACCGACAAGTTCCTGCCTTTTCTCAAAACCTGTAGAAACGCCTACAACCATGTTGTGAACAAGTGCGCGGTAAAGACCGTGCATTGAACGGTGGCGAGGCTGGTCGGTGGGACGGGTAAACTTAATCTGATTGTCCTCGATGGTGACGGTGATATCCGGATCTACCTTCTGGCAGAGCTCACCAAGGGGGCCTTTAACCTTAACAACGTTTCCGGCGAGTACTTCTGCACTCACTTTCTCCGGAAGGCTTACAGGCAATTTTCCTATTCTTGACATTGTCTTTCTGTTTTAATTAATAGACATAGCATAATACCTCACCGCCAACGTTCAGCTCGCGAGCCTCTTTGTCAGTGATGACGCCCTTTGAAGTTGTGAGGATAGCAACACCCAGTCCGTTGAGAACGCGGGGCATGCTGTCAACATCCACATACTGTCTAAGACCGGGCTTAGAGATACGGTCGATACCCTTGATGGCAGCAACCTTGGTCTGCGGATGATACTTGAGAGCGATTTTGATTGTGTTGAAAGGCTGTCCTTCAACTACCTTGTAGCTGAGGATGTAACCCTTCTCCATAAGAATCTTGGTGATGGAAACCTTCAGCTTAGATGAAGGGATCTCAACGACCTTCTTACCTGCGCGGTAAGCGTTACGGATTCTTGTCAGATAATCTGCAATTGGATCAGTCATTGTTTTGTCTTTTTGTGGACCGGCGGATTTCCGCCCGATATCCGATTGTTAATAAATTATTGTAATTGCCCGTCACGGGCATTGTTTTTTACCAGCTAGCCTTCTTAACGCCGGGGATCAGGCCGTTTGCAGCCATCTCGCGGAACTGGATACGGCTGAGACCGAATGCACGCATGTAACCCTTCGGACGACCGGTGAGGGAGCAACGGTTGTGCAGACGGATGTAAGAGGAGTTCTTGGGGAGCTTGTCAAGTGCTACCCAGTCACCGGCCTCTTTCAGAGCCTTTCTCTTTTCTGCGTATTTGGCAACTAATTTCGCGCGTTTAACCTCGCGGGCTTTCATTGATTCCTTTGCCATTTCTTAACCTTTTTAGTTGTTATGTTTCTTGAAAGGCAGACCGAATGCCTTAAGGAGAGCGTGAGCTTCCTCGTCGGTCTTAGCTGTTGTTACGAAAGTGATCTCCATTCCGTGGATCTTAGGGTTCTTGTCCATATCGATCTCAGGGAAGATGATCTGCTCTTTGAGTCCGAGAGTGTAGTTTCCACGGCCGTCAAGCTTCTCTGCGATACCGTTGAAGTCACGGATACGAGGGAGGGATACACGGATGAGCTTCTCAAGGAACTCGTACATCTTGACGTTACGCAGGGTAACCTTGGTGCCGATAGGCATTCCTTTACGGAGCTTGAAGTTGGAAACGTCCTTCTTTGAAGAAGTGATGACAGCCTTCTGGCCGGCGATGAGTGCGAGCTCTTCTGCTGCTTCTTCAACGAGCTTCTTGTCCTGGGTTGCGTCGCCTACACCTTCGTTGATGGTGATCTTGACGAGCTTGGGAACCTGCATTACAGTAGTGTAGGAGAACTGCTTCATAAGAGCAGGAATGATCTCCTCTTTGTAAACCTTCTTAAGAGTAGGTACATACCCCTTGGGCAGTGCCATAACCTCTACGGGTGCTTCTTTCTTCTTTGCCATAATTACTTGATCTCCTCTCCTGATTTTTTAGCGTAACGAATCTTCTTTCCGTCAACAACCTTGTGACCTACGCGGGTAGGAACGTTCTGAACGGGATCAAGAAGCTGTACGTTGGAAATGTGAATAGAAGCCTCCTGCTTGATAATGCCACCCTGAGGAGCCTTTGCATTGGGCTTGGTATGCTTGCTTACGATATTGACACCTTCTACGATAACGCGGTCTTTGTCCCTGAGGACGTTGAGGACCTTACCGGTCTTGCCTTTGTCGTTACCAGCGTTCACAAACACGGTGTCGCCTTTCTTTACGTTGAACTTTTTCATACTTCTTTATAAATTAAAGGACCTCCGGTGCCAGTGAAACAATCTTCATATACTTATCACGCAGCTCTCTTGCAACGGGTCCGAAGATACGGGTTCCACGGAGCTCGCCTGCATTGTTCAGAAGAACACAAGCATTGTCGTCGAAACGGATATAAGAACCGTCCGGCCTGCGGATTTCTTTCTTGGTACGTACTACCACAGCCTTGGTTACGCTGCCTTTCTTGGCATCGCCGCCGGGGATAGCACTCTTGACTGCAACGACGATCTGGTCGCCTACTGTTGCATAGCGGTGGTGGGTACCACCCAGGACACGGATGCAAAGAACTTCCTTTGCACCGCTGTTGTCTGCCACCTGTAAACGTGTTTCCTGCTGTATCATCGTTATTTAACTTTTTCTACAATTTCTACTAATCTCCACCTCTTGGTCTTGCTGAGGGGGCGGGTTTCCATAATGCGAACGGTATCACCCTCGCTGCACTCATTCTTTTCATCCTGGGCAACGAACTTGGTGGTCTTGTTCATGAACTTACCGTAAATAGGGTGTTTCTCCTTGGTCTTCACAGCCACGATGATGGTCTTGTCCATCTTATTGCTGACAACCACACCTATTCTTTCCTTACGAAGATTTCTTTCCATAGGGCGTCAATTTAGTTCTGTTTTTCTTTCTGGGCAAGAACAGTCATCATCTTGGCGATGTCGGTTCTGGTCTTCTTAAACTTGGATGTGTCCTCCAATGGAGAGATAGCGTGATTGATCTTCATAGAATCAAGATTAGCCTTCTCTGCTGCAATGCGGTCTTTCAGATCCGCAACGGACATCTCGCGTACTTCAGATATTTTCATCTTTCTCTACCATTAAATTATTCAACAACATAGTCTCTGCGAACCACGAACTTGGTGGCTACGGGGAGTTTATTGGCTGCAAGACGCATTGCCTCTTTTGCGATCTCAAGAGATACGCCTTCTGCCTCAAAGAGGATACGACCGGGAGTGATAGGACATACAAAGCCCTGAGGATCACCTTTACCCTTACCCATACGGGTTGAAAGAGGTTTCTTGGTGAAAGGCTTGGTAGGGAACACCCTGATCCAGATCTGACCTTCACGGTTCATCCTACGGGAGATTGCCTGACGCGCAGCCTCAATCTGCTGTGCGGTAAGCCAACAATTTTCAAGGGTCTTGATACCGAAAGAACCAAACGCAAGCTGGTTGCCCCTCTGAGCCATACCTTTCATACGGCCCTTCTGTTCCCTTCTAAATTTTGTTCTCTTAGGTTGTAACATTGCTGTATTACTTTTAAAAATTTTTTCCTAAAATCCCTAACTAATTGAGTATCAGCTGGTTGGGCGGAGTTCTCCTCAATTTTGGGACTGCAAAGTTAGTAAAAATATCTGAAATGCAAATATTTTTTCAAGTTTTTTTGCAACTTTTCGACACGGTTTTCAAACAGCTAAATTCCACTTTTTCAGTCACTTACATTCTTTGTTGAAAACTTTTTCCCAAAATTTTCGACATAGCAAAATAATTTGTGCCCGAGCGACATAGACCCTTATAATCGGAGCGAATGGTACAAATAGATTATTCCTTTTTCTGGTAAATATTTCTGTAATGGCCGTTTGTTTTCCAGTCGCCCGTTTTGTGGCTATTTGGGCTTTAAGATTGATAGGCCGTCTATTTTTCCACATTAAAAGGGCCGTTCATAACAATGAGCGGCCCTGAAAAGAGTTGAGGAATTTACATCATATAACGATCTTTTTTGTTTTAGGACATAGTAATTCTTTCCAAATCGCGATTATTCGTTAGGGACAAAATCCAAAAATCTAACAAACCCAGAATCGACATAAAACACGAAACATCCCATTCCAGCTCCAAATATACGCAAGAGATCATTACCAACAACATTAGTAATAATATCACCGTGGCCATCTGTATTGCTATATGCTTTTAGATAGCGCCCTTCTATAATGAAACTGAGCGATGTCTCATTATTACAATCACTTTGCATAAAAATAGAATTGAAGAGAATAATAACTCTTTACGGTTCTCCCTCTATGCTTTGCTGGTGAAAAGGCAACCGATTTTTCTACTTCGTCGCAAATCTTTGTAAAAGATTCCGTGTTTTCTCCTGCGTCTCCGGATAAGGATAGGAAACGGGCAATCCCTTTCTCGTCAATAAAAAATTCACCGGATATGGCCGAATATCCTTTTATTCGCTTGATGTTATATCTCTGAACTATCGACCTAATAATATTCTCGGTAGGTAAAGGGCAAGCCGGCTCTTCCAACAAAACAAAGACTTTATCAGTGCCGCCAAAAGTATAATCGCTTAACCATTTTTCCACTACCAAGGAATCCGGTTTTGGCAAAATGCTTGAAATAATGTCGACCACACTATCACGCCCGGAGGTGACAATATTTGTATGGGTTAAGTATTCATTTATTGTCCCATCCTTAAATAGAATGATCTCCCAAGTATAGTTTGATGGGTCTATGCTCTCTAAGCTATCTGCCGATTTTGATGGTTTGTTGTTCTTGTCTTTGTCAAGGGCGTTAAACCGGAAAAAGGAATTCTTCTCCCCATAGAAAAACACCTCCTTGCCATCAACCAATCGGCAGGTCCTGTACTTATATTTTATGTTTGCCTTTTCAATAGAGCTAATTCTTAAACAATCGAATTCTTCCCCGCTGCCAGGATTCCCCATAACGTCTTTCTCGTATTCTACCAGGTAGAGGTGATCTTCTCCATCGACCCACTCTGGAACACACTTAAAGAATTGAGCCATAAGGCTGGTAAGTTGCGGGGAAAGCTCATTCTCTTGAGGAACGGGCTGACAACTAATTATTAATGTAGCTATTATAGTTAGTAAAAACATATATTATTGTGCTTTAGAGCGAATGGGTTTAACTTGTGGAAGATTGAAGAGCTGATAACTATTGAAAGTTCGCCATTTATTCTTTTTCTTATTAATACCTGAAGCTGTGTATCGTAATACGGAACCTTCTCCAGGATTGTATGTAGCATGGAAGACCTCGTAGTTCAGTTGCTCCTTCAAATTAATCAGTGAAAATTTATCACCTTCTGTATCGGTATCATTAAATCCAGAGGGAATTGTATTTTTAGGATGACTATGTAGCACAGAACTAATTGTTTCTCCTTCTTTGTCTAATATGTATGCAAGCAAATCAATTTTAACTTTATTCTCCTGATTATCCGACGCAATAAAGGACTTACCACTTGATGTAGTTACTATACCTATTTCTACGGATGTATTATCAGAAAGAAACTTGAATAATTCTTTTCCCCAATATGAGTTATTTACCACAAAAGGACTTGTTAATGAATTATTCCCCGTTATTGTTCCAGGCGAGAATTGCATATAAATATTCTGTCCTTCATTATTAGTTGCTCTTTGATAACCACTCCCTTTTTTATCCATAATATAAATAGCGTCTCTTTCCTTATCTTCAATATAGTAAACGACTAAGCCATACCTATTCACCTCCCAAATATCCATTCCTTCCGGATCTACGATATTCACTGGATTGCTTGCGCAGTAGACGTAGGGGCTGATGGAGTAGTATTTCTCAGCCATGGGATCCGGTGTGGTCCAGCGGGCATGGGAAGGGTCGTACCAGCGGGCGCCAAAGTCATACCAGCCAAGGTTGCCGCTGCTTATCTGTTCCTTGCCGCTATACTTGTACTTCATTCCGGTCTGGCCGTCGCTGCCTGCCTGGGAACCTACATATACCGGTGACGGTATTTTAAAGTCGATTCCGTAGGGGTAGTAATAGCTGGACTGGAGGATGTTTCCACTGGCATCCATGACGGCACGGTTGCTCCCCTGATGGTCTGTAAGATACCACCGGTAATTGTACTGTGGCGACGATGATGCAGCATTGTTAACCTCTATGTAGCCACCGTCAATCAGGATCGTATTCAGGACTCCGTTGTTATATACTAGATTTCCCGAATAGTCCGTTGTGGTTGTGCCAGAGTTCGTTTGCCACTCATGACGGAGTTTTGCCCCGTCTGCCGCATACCAGTTCCGCACGCTCCGCGGCGCGGAGGCTTGCTCCGTGAAGTCCATTGTCTCCAGCAAATCAAGGAGGTTATAAGTGATGCTGTTTATGTGATGAAAACAGTCGGCGCTCTGACGTCCTTTGTCATCGTAGCTGCTCTGAACGGAATACGCGACGCCGTCACCCATCAACTGATTGCCGTTGTACGTGTATGTCTTATTCTCCAGTGTTATATAGTTTCCAAGGAAATCCGGCCCCTTTCGCGTCTGGGTCTTAAGATTACCGTTCCTGTCATATGAGTAGGTGCTGCCATAGTCCGCTCCGGAGTATCCGCTGTATACGGCGCTAACAAGGCGGGATAATCCGTCATACCCGAAGGCGTACCGGTGCGCAGTGTTCTCTCCTGTAACCATCCACTGAAGGGAACTTACGTTTCCGCCCCACTGGGGTGTGTTATTGCCGGCGTTGTCTGCGGTATTGTATGCCAGTTCTTCTGAATAAGGGCCGGTCTGTCCGGTGAGCCATGAACGGACATTGTATGAGTAAGTAGTTGCCAGGGACGGGTTACTGCCACGGCCGGTGCAGTACAGACGGCCGACGCTGTCGTATGTGTTGGAGGACAGGATCACAGTACTGCCGGTGCCCAGTTTATGCCCCGTTTGAAGGAGACGGCCCCAATCGTCATACGTGTATGTGTAGTCCTCTGTCATTACCGTTCCGTTTGCCAGAATATGCGCCACCCTCCTGTGCAGAGGCTCTCCGGTGAAGGCATATCCTGCCTGGGAGGATAGCCCCCCGCCAAGATGGTCCGTCCGTCTTTCCTGAACGATGCGCCCCTTGGCATCATAGTACTGCGCCGAGTAAAGATACATACTTTCGCCCTCTTTTCCAAATACTTTCACGGCTGCTCCTGTCCGCATCCCCGCAGCAGAGGTAGCGTATTGACCATCGCATCCGGTGACAGGAGTCTGATAAGCAAGGAGCCCTCTCTTTGCAAACGGCACTGTATCCGTTATAAAACCGTAGCTATCGTAATAAGTTACCGATGCGATATCCGTACTGGCAAGGGTGATTCCGGAGAGATTGTATCCCATAAGGGAACCTCCCGTGCCGGCATATTCGGCAAGCACCTGAGTGTCGCCAAGGGCATCGCCAAAAGCATTCCAACTACCGGTGCAGGTTCCGGTTACACAGATACGGCCCAGGGCATCCTGAAGGCAGAATGTCCACAAGTCGCTCTTGCGCTGTTCCGCATCCTGGGTGAGCACCGCCCTGTCCCCTTTGTCGTAAATGTGGTAAGTCCATCCGCATCCGGGCAGTTTGCTGGCGATGCATCGGTCTCGTGAATCGTACCGGTAGATGAAGGCGAACTTGTCTATCGGCAAGGCGGAGAGCTGGGAAGGGGTCGGGTTGGAAAGAGCTGACAGTGAGGAGCTCAATTCCGGAGGGAACACGGCCTCAAGGCGACCGAACCGGTCATACAGATACCATGTGTCAAGGTACCTGTAATCCTGAGACGATGCCGACAAGTCTATCCTTCTCTCCAGGATCTTGTTGCCAAATATATCCGTGAACGTAAGAGCCTCCCGCCCATCTTCATCTACGACGGATGACACCGTCAGGGTTCCGGCCGGGACAACAGAGGGGGCACCGACCTCATAAGACGTATTCCCCGTCCACGTTATCGACGTCTTCTTGCAGGTAAGGCGCCCTCCTGAAGCGTCATTGGTAAGTCTTTGCGTATTAACGCCCTTTCCGGCAGTCCTCCATGCAGCACCCGGGCCATACTCGGTGCTGGTAAAATCCAGCGGACTGCCATCATAGATTACCTCTGAATAACGAACTGCATCCCCGCCATAGGCTGTGCTTCCGCTTGATGCTACACTGGAAAGGGAAACGGTTGCTCCTGCCGCGTGGTTTGCACCGACTGCTACCGGGACAGTAAGCCATGTGCGGCTGGGACGCCCATTGGCATCATACTCCTGATAGTCCGCCAGGTCAACGGACGCTCCTGCCGTGGAAAAGGGTGAAGCTCCTTTGCGTATGGCTTGGACAGGACGGCCAAATCCGTCATAGTACTGTACGGATTCACGGGGTGAAGCGCCGCCGCTTCCCGTCGGCTCTCCGCCCTTGATATATGTCTTGCCGGTCTCCTGGGACAAGCCCGGAAAAAGAGCACCGGATGACATCATCACGATCATTATCGATACCATGTTACACAGGACATGGCTCCATTTATTATTTGTTTTCATAGTATAATCGTCTTTTGTTTTATTATTAGTTTGATGTCGTTTCTGTGGCATAATGATATGTATATGTTTGGATAGGATTGCCTTCATTGTCATTGACGGCTATAAGCCTTCCCAAAGAATCATATTCATAGAACTCCGTTACGCCGCGGCTGTCAGTCACACTGGTTACACCGATATTGGGCCGATATGTATATGTGGTAACGGATGCCGATGCCGGATAGACCCTGACGGTCGCAATCTTGTTCTGTCCCTCATTTATGGTATATGTATCGTTGGCGGATGTCCCCAGCTGCTGACGGACATAGACCAATTCCCCGTTCCTTTGAACACGGTAGTCCAGTATGTAGTCCACATCAGGATCCGGATGGAAACTGAAGGAATAAGTCCCGGGAAGGTTCTCCTCTCCCAAGTCATCGTACAGGAATCCGTCGTATCCGGATGATGTAACCACATACTCTGTCCATCCGGCCTCATAAGTCAGCATCGGCTCTTCGGACTGTTCCCCTTCCTCTGTAATGACACTTAACGTCTCCGTTACGCAGATGTTATGCCATCCGGACCCAAGCAGAAGTGTAGCATGGTCGCAGGTGTTGTTGTAGCCGGAGACAGAATTATATGCATTCTCCTCTATTCCATGACTTCCAAGACGGACGGTACCACCTCCGGTTCCGTCAACAGACAGGGTTACGCCCCAGTCCTGACCATAAGAACTGTCAAAGTAGAATGTTACATATCCATCACTGCCCAGATAGAAACTGTCGACCGGGATTCCAGGGCCTTCAGATATCATATAAGACAATTCGCCTTCTTCCGTCTGCTGGACAGCGCCGGACTGGTTCTCACGTGAGTTCCTCGCATTCCGGGCAATACCGGAGAGTGACACTCCGTCCGGGGTCCATGTATATGTTGTATACACTCCGTCACGGCCTAGCGTCTCAAGGATATTTCCAAGGCTGTCTGCCTTGGTGACTGTGATGTCCGGCTCTGTAAAATATGATGACTGGAACGGGTAATATGAGGCTGTATCTATCGGTGTAGACAGGACGGCCTGATAGTAATGCCAGGGAACAAATGTCTCACTCCCGGTGACCTGACGGTAATCCTGTTTTATTGCTGATGTAAGAAGGCCGTTTCGGGATTCTTCTTTCCCGGTCAGCCTGTTATTAAGGGACAGCGCCGCCATCTCCGGAATATCAGAACTGTAATGAATACGGACAACATCTGTATTATTGCCGCGAAGACGTGATTCCCTTACGGGAAGCCGGTCTTCATTGTATGAATATGTACTTGTCTCTACAACAGGCGTCCCGCCGTCATCCGGGTAGACAGTGACGGTTTTGGTCTTTAGAGCCGGCCAAAAAGTAAATTCCTTTGTATAGGCCATATTGTATATCAAACCATTACTGTACATCCGCTGTCCAAACGACTTGACAAACTGAAGTGTATCCTGCTGATAGGTAAAAGACTCTTCCTGCTTCAGAGTACCGGTGTTATCATAGACCTTCTTGCTTAGGAGGTGTCCCCTTGACAGCTCCATCGATGTGAACGGATAAGCTAGCGGCCGGCCGTTAATCGTCCCAAGAGCTTCCGCAGACTGACGGTCTGAGCATCCGGGAGTCCCGTGATTGGAATACTCAAGGATGGTTTTTCCGCCATCGGCAAATACTTCTGTTACCCTGTCATATGTGATATTGGCGCCATCCGTTGTTGAAAGCGGTCTGCTGGAAGTCTCGCTGCCAATGAAATAATCGAGGTGAAGGGTGTCAATCACCGCTGACTCAAAGAAACCAAAAATCCCTGATGAATAATACTTGGCATAAGGTACATCCGCAGACGTCTCTTCATAAAAAGAAGGATGCCCGGAAGAGACACCGCTTGAACGGCCGTTTGCCAGTTTATACTCGAATCGTCGCGATGTAACATTAACGCCTGTTCCATCATGGTCTTTTACCTGCCTGATGCGGAGTCCACCACCTAAACAGTCCGCTGACAAAGACTCCATCGGAAAGCCCGGATACTGCCCCTGAATCCTGGAATAAGTATTGGATTCATAAAAGAATTCCGTGTATCCTCCTGCAGGATAATCCAGCCGGGTCAGAATCTCCGCCTTCACTTTTGTAGTATCTACGCTTCTGAACTCATTCATCAACGTCCATGCTACATTCTCGTAAGATTTGCCGTTATAGAATCCCCAACGGTCCGTCTGCTTGGCTCCATACGCCGGCAGTGAAAGAGGATTGTAGTGCATTTCATATTTGCAGCAGTCAGCTCCGTCGCTACCACGAAAATCTACACTAAGCAACTTCAACCGCTCAGAAGTACTGTTTGTGTATGAAAAAATGATGCTGTCACGGATGCCGCTGATGGATGTCAACTTATAGTACTTGTCCGCCTGCCTCATGCTGGCGCGGCTTGACGGATCGAACGTAGTTCCGGCTGTTGCATATGTCCTTTCTATTAACTCGTTCTCCGGCAAGACCTGCTTTAATTCAACGGTCTCAGCCCGGCCAAAGGAAAGGTGGTCTCCGCTTATTACACAACTGACGGACCGCAGGTATGAAGGACGCATCATCTGGAATGATACATTCGGATAGGTTGTCCTGTCCGTACTTGAGTCCTCATTAATAACATCCTCCGGAAGTGTTCCGCGACACCTTATCAAATAATCTGAATCAATTCTCTGAACAGGAGTCCCGTCCTTCTCGTATGTAAACAGGATACTTTCTCCGTCCGGATAATCAATTCTCGTCAGAAGCCAGGTATTAACCGTTGCCCCGCCAATAAAGTAGTCTTCGTTTGATAATGCAGCATTATGATTTGGATTCGGCTTGCAACGCACAGAGTATTCGATAGAACTGTCATCTCCGCCGAAATGATACACGGTGCCGTCACTGTTAGTTATGGTAAATGACTTAAAGTAACAATAGCTTGGAGCGCGTAACGCACTTGTCCCAGTACTAATCAATTCAAAATCTCCGTCTCCCAGCTCATATGCGACCTTGAAAGACGCGGCAGATTTTGACTTAATGCGAATCTCGTTTTGACTCACAAAGAAGAATGATGCATGTAGACCCTCTACAGAAATCTGGAACTCGTCAGGCTCCGTATCATAAAGCCGGTAGTGATCTTTCCATTTCCTGTTCCTGGTGAGCATCTCGGAGTCAGCCCAATCAGTAGCCTGAAATTCCGATGCATTCCAAAAATACCCGGGATGATTCGCCGTACTCGCATTCTCTGCTAATGTCGTTTCATCCTTCATGTTATTCACTACGCGGGTGATGCTGCCACCACAATGGAGTGTCCAACTGAGTCCAACCCACCCGGGATGCATGTCCGGTTTATTGCCTCCTGCATGGTATGTGAGATATACCGGAAGGGCCCTTCCCTTCGCACGAAGCTCGGTAAGGGGAATACTTATCTGCGGAACTCCGGTATAATATGAAACCGGATGTTTTCCGTACCGGCCCATCTCCATGGCCGTAGGGGAAATAGCCTGGGGTACTTCGCCGGGAAGTAGTCCACCGGTGGAATCCAGAGTCTGGGCGCTGGCTGAGACAAAGATACTTTCGCAGGCCCACAATAACACAATCAGTCGCCACATTTTTACGTGGCATAGTTTGCAAAACAGTTGCATTGTCAAATAAATTTAAATGTTGATAAAATAATATGGCAACATTTTGGTTTTGTGGAGTTTACAAAATATCTTTGCAAAAATGATTATCGCTAACTCACCCTTTCATGGGTGTGAATCTGTCAAGTTTTATCGATTATCATTACAGGGAGATGCAGGTTGCCGCCTCATCTCCTTCTGCGTTCCAGGGGTTAATCATCGTTTACATCGGTCATTCATTTTTTTAAATTCACGCTGCAAAAATAATATCAGCTTGTGCTAAAGTACTGCACAAGCTGAAATATTTTCACTTTTTTTCTATCAAAAAAAATAAGCGGAGAAATCTCTATCCTCTCCGTGCTGCAGGTGGGATTTCCCTTGACCCACCTGCAGCAAACCCCCACGACGCTACTATCCACAAAATGGTGGTCTTTTGGGCTTTACACCCCCGTCCGCAATACCCTTAAAGCCCAAAACAACCCCCAAACCGGGCGACTGGAAACAAACGGCCATTACGAGCAAAATAATTTGTCCACAAAGGACATGGACCAACAGTAAAAGGAATAATCTATTTGTACCTGAGCGACATAGACCCTTATAATCGGAGCGAATGGTACAAATAGATTTTCCGTCAACGAAAGAGCAAAATAATTTGTACCTGAGCGACATGGAAGGAGATTTCTCCACTCACTACGTTCGGTCGAAATGACAGAGAAAGAGCGTTCGGTCGAAATGACAGAGAAAGAGCGTTCGGTCGAAATGACAGGAAACACAGCAAAATAATTTGTGCCCGAAGGCCATGGACCAACAGTAAAAGGAATAATCTATTTGTACCTGAGCGACATAGACCCTTATAATCGGAGCGAATGGTACAAATAGATTTTCCGATGTCGTGAGTAAGTGGAACAAAATTTGATGATTGGAGGAGATGTTGTATTTTTGTACCATGAAACGGAAAGTCCTGTTTATATTGACGATAGCCGTGGCCGCCTTGCTGTGCGCACCGGCAGAAGCCCAGAACAACAAGGGCTTCCTGCCGTACATCGTACAGAACGGCGACACCATCTACTACGACCAGATACGACCCTCATACGTCTACGTCGGCAAACAAAAAGGCCGCAAATGGGCAAAATACTATCGGCTCGTAAACAACTTCAGCAAAGTCTATCCGTACGCGCTGCTGGCAAAAGAAATAATGGAAGAAACCGACAGCACCTTTGACGCAAAGCACATGGGAGCCCTCCGCAAACAACACCACGTAGACAAACTCCAGAAAAAACTCTTCAAAGCATACGAAAAACCCCTCCGCCGCCTCACAATAACACAAGGCCAGCTGATGCTGCGCCTGATCGACAGGGAAACCGGCGAACCGCCATACGAACTAATCAAGAACTACAAAAGCAGCGTCGCAGCCGGCTTCTGGCAGGGCGTGGGCAAAATCTTCGGGGCAGACCTGAAGAAAAAATACGACCCGGAAGGGATCGACAAACAAACGGAGGAACTGGTCCAGATGTGGCAGCGCGGGGAATTCGAAGGCTTCTACTACTCCATATTCGGCAAGCTGCCGGAAAGCCCGGAGCTGGGGCTGAAGCACAAGTACGGGCAGCCGGCCATCCAGTCGTCAAGCAGCGAAGTAAATCGGAAGCCATAGTGTTGCATATAGTCCTATCCGGAAAGCTCTTATTGATTATCAATCAGTTACATACTTTGCTTGTTGCATTTCCTATTTCATTTGCAATTGTCACAAGGATTGCTTAACTTTGAGCGTAACCAAAACTACTTGTGCCATGAAACAGATTCTGCTCCTATCTGTCTTATTGTCAGGTGTTTTTAATGTTTATTCTTATGCTCAGTTAACTGACCCTGTGTACAGCGTGCCTACGGCGGACGTGGCTACACTTGGTGAGTTCGGGCAGGTGCCGGTGAGCCATTTTACGGGTGTTCCGGACGTGAGTGTTCCTCTTTATACGATTGATTGCGGTGACATCTGCTGGCCCATCGGGTTTGCATACCATCTGGGCAGTGTGCGTGTTGTTGCGGATGCGGCTGGGAATGTACTTCAGAGGAACGACTATCTTCCTTACGGAGAGGATTACGTTGCTACATATGCTCCGGGAGGTGACATACTTGCGGGATTGAATATACCGCTGATTATTGAAGAAGATGACGATGAGGAGGAAGAGAATCTGGAAGGGGGTAACAGGTCCGGAGAAATTGAAGAAGGGGATGAAGAAGATCCCGGGGATGAAGTAGTAGGCGTTATTGGGCCTGAGTATTACAGAAGTTTTAATGCATATAGGTTTAGTGGCAAAGAACAGGTAAGGGGCCTATACGACTTCGGAGCAAGATGGTTCACTCCCAAGAGGGCGCACTGGACTACGATGGATCCGCTGGCAGAAAAGTATTACTCAATAAGTCCATATGTCTACTGTGCCGGAAATCCGGTGAACATCGTGGATCCGAGCGGAAAGAAGATATATATGCTCTTCTATACTGTCGGTAATGATAGGGGAGATCAATCTTTTAAATCTGCGGCAATGACGAGGAAAAATGATATAGAAAATTCCGCCTTTTTTAATCCGGAGAAAGATATCGTAATAATGAGGCCGATTAAGGATTTGGCAAAGCTATCATTTTTCGTAAACGTTAATGTAATTAAGTATTCTGGCAAGTATGGCAAAACGGCTGAATTTAGCATATGGTCTCATTCTGGCTTCGACGGCCCTGTTGGGTCAACTATTACCTCTAAAAATGCTCTAGATAACACCCAAATGGATATAAATGGATGGGGTAATATAAACTTTAATTGGGATAGTAATAGTACGGCGAATTTTTTTGGATGCAGAAGTGGAATGACAGATTTGGAACATAATGAATCTTTTACCAATAAAATTTCTTCATTAGATAATTTTTCTTCTGTATCAGTAAATGGGCAAATTGATTACTCATATCCATCGTATTTTTCTGATAGTTGGATTTATAGTAAAATGATAGGATGTATTCTAGACTATGCAGGAATACGTAAATCTACTTATTTTGTTGGTGGGGAAAAGAATAGTATAAAGCATTTCTTTTTTGGCTCAAGTGCTGCTAAACCTATGATGCGGAGTGTTAATGGTAAAGAAATAGGGTTGTATTTCCAATCAGGAATAAAAACTAATGACGTATTATAATGAAAAAACTTCGAAAAACTATACTAATTATTCTTTCTATAGTCGCTAGTACTTGGCTTATCAATAAGCTCACTTTCGATTTTCACATAATCTGCAGCTCGACTATTGATAGAATCACTAATTCGTTCGGTTGGAAATATGCTGGTAATGAAGGTGGATATATAAAAGACCTGCTTAATTTTGACGGGGTCGATTTGATCTGTAGGAATCGAGAAATAATATATAAGGATGAGGTTATTGGTACTGTCATCCTTACATACAAATGGAATTCAATGCACTATATCCTTGTTCGTTCTTATTGGCATGGTGGAGTTGGAGAATATGTGGATTATTGTAAAGCTTCTGTTTTCACTATCATTAAAGATTAGCCCATAGTATTCTGCTGGAAAAGGGACCATTGTATCGGGGAATGATAATATTTCAAAAGTGAAGATCCGATTAACAGATTTGTGAGAGTCGCATACCCACTATTTTATAAAAGGGATTATCCTTATTGCTTAAAATAACACCGCTTCTGCTTCACTATAAACCAATAAAACTCAAAGAATGTTTTGTTATATTTGCAAAGGACAGAAGTTATTTAGGACTCAAATTATCGATAAACGCATCTACAATTGATGTTTTATGTCAACAAACACAAATAACGGAGGCCTTAATCTGGTATACAAGGGCGGCATTCTCCATAAAGTACTTACAGGAGGTGGCTATATAGAGACATCAGACAGTACGCAGGCGCTGCTGACAACTCCGGCATACAGGTTCTTCCTGACTGACCATCTTGGTAGCGTGCGAGTTGTTGCGGACGCGGCGGGTTTCTGGCAGGGCGTGGGCAAAATCTTCGGGGCAGACCTGAAGAAAAAATACGACCCGGAAGGGATCGACAAACAAACGGAGGAACTGGTCCAGATGTGGCAGCGCGGGGAATTCGAAGGCTTCTACTACTCCATATTCGGCAAGCTGCCGGAAAGCCCGGAGCTGGGGCTGAAGCACAAGTACGGGCTGCCGTCCATCCAGGAGTCCAGCAGCACGAACTGAGAACCGGAAGGCAAAGTCGCAGAATAAGGGCAATGATAATGCCCGAAGACAAAGTAATCTATCTTCTGCTTTCCTGACAACTCCGAAGCCCAGCCGTACAAAGGCTCCGCCTCTCCCTTGAAAACATACTTCTTCTGCTTGGCCAGACGACTGCGCCTTGACCAGGTCCGGCCGATACCAAAGGCAATTCGCGGGTGAAGGGTGCTGAACAGCACCTGAAAGAAGCGTCCGTGAAAGACAGCCCGCATGAACTTGTAGCCGTACATTCCGCGGCCCAGGCCGTCGCCGTGGGACAGGCAGAACGTCTTGCCGCCAATCTCCGTTACAAGCCAGCGGTCACGAACAACCGTAATGCCCATCGACTCAAAATAATGATAAGCCCAAATGTCGTGGTTTCCGGGGAAGAAATATACCTTAACCCCACTTTCCATAAGCTCGTGAAGCGCCGCAAAAACCTTCGCGTAGCCCTTCGGGACAACATATTTGTACTCGTACCAGAAGTCCCAGATATCCCCAAGAAGATACAGAGCCTCCGTGCTGGCGGCGGGAATAGACTTCAGGAAATCCACAAAACGGGCTTCGCGGGCCGCAGGATCGGCGACATCAAGCCCAAGGTGGACATCGGAAGCAAAGAAAGTCAGGGAACGGCCGGACATAAACTTAAGTAAGGACAAGGATCAGGATTGCAACGGCAAGGCAATACAGGGAGAACCAGCCCAGGCGCGCCCTTCGCACAAGAGCGACCATAGCCTTGCAGGCGAAGAGACCACTGACAAAAGCGAAGATAAAGCCAAGGACAAGGCTCGCGAAGCCCACACTGCCGGCGGCCTCTCCGTGGCCGGTGGCCGCTTTAAGGATGGCAAGCCCCTGCTCACCGATTATCGGGAGCAGCACCATCAGGAAGGAGAACTGCGCCATGACATCGCGGCGCACACCGATGATAAGTCCCGTGGCGATGGTGGTTCCGCTCCTGGACACACCGGGAGCAACCGCCAGCGCCTGGCCTATACCTACGACCAGCGCCTGCCACCAGGTAATCCCGTTACGGGCTTTTTCTCCCGCGCGGGCCTTGATAACTTTGCCGGCGAAATCGGAAAACCACAGCAGCACAGCAGTAGCAATAAGGCCGTAGGCCACATATGTCAGGTTCTCGCCAAAGAGAGCCTCAACCTGGTCCTTGAAGGCGAAGCCCACAATGGCCACAGGAATCGCAGACACCAGCAGCTTCACAATATAGTCGGTCTCATCGTTATACTTGAACTTCAGCAGGCCGGTCAAAAGCTTGCGTATAGCGGCCCAGAACACGATAAGCGTACTCAGGACGGTTGCAAAATGCACCGTAACGGTAAAGTCAAGGAAACCTTCCGCATCGGCACCCAAAATCTCTTTAAAAATCATCAAATGACCGCTGCTGCTGACAGGAAGAAACTCCGACAGCCCCTGGACGGTGCCAAGGATGATAGCCTGCCACCACTCCATATCTTACTTCTCCTTTTTGTTTTTGAAAGAGCCCATAATGGCGATGATTTCAATTGCCACGCCGCACAGGATAACCAGCGGAGCCGCCACCAGACGGCGGAAATCGAACATCGACTCATTGAAGACAGAAGGGTCTTCGCTGCCGCCGCCGGCCATAAGTATGTATCCCGCAATCATGACCAGCAGGCCTGCAATCAGCAGCCTGAGGCCCTTGGGGGTTATTGCAAAATTCTTATCCATATATTAATAGTACAAATCAGATTTATCCAGTGACACCAGTTTGCCCACAAGGAAGTAAGTGCTTGCCACACAAATGATTATGCCCGACGCAATCACGATTCCCATGACAACCACGAGCATCTGCGGGGTGAAGAGTTCGAACAGCTGCGGCAGCTCTTTTTTGAGCAGGAAAAGCAGCGCCACCAGCATTATAATGGCGATAATGGCCGCAAACAGCCCCATGAACGCCGACTTCACCAGGAACGGTTTGCGGATGAAGCCCTTCGTTGCGCCCACCAGCTTCATCGTGTGGACGGTAAAACGCTTGTCGTACACATTCAGCCTTATCGTATTGCCAATCAGTACCGACGACACAAACAGCAGCAGCACTATCGCGATGAGCAGGATTGCCGATATCTTCCGGAGATTGGTGTTCAGTGCGTCGATCAGCGTTTTCTGGAAGACGACTTCCTCTACCAGCGGTGATTTGCCGATGATGCCGGTCACAAGCTCCAGGCTGTCGGCGGAGACATATTCCGGCCTCAGGGTGATTTCCGTGGATACGGGCACCGGCGAAGACTCGAAGACAGAGAGGAAATCCTCTCCCAGCATGGCCTTCATCTCCTGCTCTCCCCTGCTCCTTGATATGAATTCCGATGTTGCCACAAACGTCATGGAATCCAATACGGTCCTATGCTCAAGTGCCTGCTGCTCAGTTACTTCCGGCTTATACATTACGGACATTTTCATGTTCTTTTTGAAGTAGTCCGATACGTTCTTGGAGTTGATAAGCAGCAACGCGGCAACGCCCACCAGCAACAGCACAAGGCTTATGCTGACCAGGGAGGAAAGGTATGCGCTGGCCATGCGGCGCTTCATTATTTTGTTCTCTTTGCGGGCCATATCTTGCCAAATATCGGTCAAAGATAGCAAAACATTGTATAATCTGCCAAGTTTTTGGAAAGTAATTCAAAAAAAATCCCTACCTTTGTATATTAGAATTATTTAATATTATGGCTGATTCCGCAAAAAGAGTCCTCTTCGTCAACTCAGAGATATACCCCTATCTCCCTGAGTCACGGATGGCATTGATAGGCAGGTACTTGCCGCAGGGTATCCAGGAACGGAAAAAGGAAATCCGCTCCTTCATGCCCAGGTGGGGATGTATCAACGAGCGTAAAAACCAGCTCCATGAGGTCATCCGCCTGTCCGGAATGAACATAATTGTAAGCGACGTGGACCGCCCCATCGTCATAAAGGTGGCAAGCATATCGGCGGCGCGCCTGCAGGTGTACTTCATCGACAATGAAGACTTCTTCAAGCGCAAGCAGCTTGCGTATGACGACTCCGGGAAGTTCTTTGAGGACAATGCGGAAAGGGCTATTTTCTTTGCCCGCAGCGTGCTGGAGACGGTAAAGAAGCTACGCTGGGCACCGGATATCATCCACTGCCACGGCTGGATTTCCCACCTGCTCCCCGCTTACCTTAAAAAGACTTATATTGACGACCCTATATTCTCCTCCAGCAAGGTTGTGCTGTCATTGTACAACGAGATTGCAGAAGAGACGTTCCCGCAGAATTTCGCAAAAGATGCAGTGTTCGGAAACCTTTCAGAGAAGGATCTTCCGCTGCTTCAGAATGCCAATGGCATAGAACTTGCGAAAACAGCAGTCCAGTACTCCGACGGCGTAATCCTGGGTTCCGGCTCCATCGCCCCCCAGATTACGGATTATTGCAAGGAGCTTGGCCTGCCGGTACTTGATTTTGACGAGTCAAGGATAGAGAGCGGGGCCTATTTGGATGATTATAACAGTTTTTACGACCAATTGTAAAAAATGAAGCTTAAACTAATTGGCGGCTTTGCAGCAGTGATTGCCCTCGCGGCCTCTTGTATTGACGTTAACGAAAGATTGGGAGAGGATTTTATCCCCGACAACCAGAATTATACTTTCTATACAACCACCCTGGATATCGACGATATGCGCATGGAGATGGCGGACAGCCTGTCCGGATACAACCTGTATCGCATCACCTTCGGCGCCATTCAGGACGACGAGCTCTTCGGGCTCAACCGCAAGACATCGGCATTCACTCTTGTTCCGATGGCCGATACCCTGGATTTCGGAAAGGCCGGCAGCCAGCAGTTCAAATACTTCCATCTGGCGGCTCCGTACGATTCCGTTTCCTGCAAGAATCTTGATCAGGCCCACATCCTGCAGAATGTGAATGTTTACGCGCTTGAAGAGCCTATGAACATGTCCCAGGGTGCTCCTGAGCTTGTTTTCGACAACACCAGGAGAATAACCCGCGGCGTTCCCGTATGTAACGGAACGGACTCCCTGTCACTTAATTTCACAGAGGAGTTTTCCAGGAAGTTCTTCTCTATCACCCAGGAGGAACTTGACTCCCTGGACCTTTACCTGCAGCGTTTCCCGGGCGTTGTTATTTCCACCGACGATCCTGTTGGCGAGGGCGGACGAATCAACATGTTCAAGCTCCCGTTAAGCCTTTCTTCCGGAACCATTACCGGCAGCTACGCAGAGCTTCGTTTCTCTGCGGAATACGAGGGCTCCCGCAAGGATACGTCCTTCCTTTTCTATCTTGGCCCTGCAAGCAAATATGACCTTGACGGCGTATCCTCTACCAACATAAGTTCTTATCCTCAAATTGCTTACACCTTCTCTGAGCATTCCAGCCGGAATATGGTCGGCTCCGTTACCGATGTTGCTTATTTCGAGGGCGGACGCGGCATCAAGCCGGTGGTAAAGGCACAGTCCATAAAGGAAAAGCTTTCTGCTGAGATTACGCAGAAGGGCGGCAATCCCAAGTCTGTCGTTATCAACAGGGCTTACCTGGAACTGCCCTTCGAGTTCCCGGACGACTACGAGGATATGCGTTTCTTCCCCGCCACGCTAAGTCCTACCACAAGGATTATCGGCAACAACGGGACTGAGACTTTTGTGGGAATTACCGATGCCAGCATCTCTGACGAGAACCCTGGGACCATCAACCGTTCCCTTCTGAAGTACACTCCTTATATTACCTATCACCTGCAGCAGCTCCTGCGCCTGGAGGACATGTCCAAGATAGAGAATTACGACATCTGGTTCCTGGCGATGGCCAACGAGACCATTACCAGCACCTCTTCCGGTTCAAGCGAAATGTCGGATTACTACCAGCAGCTTGCATACGCAAGTTACTATAACTCGATGTACGGCGGTTACGGCTATGGTTACGGCAGCGGCTATGGTTACGGAAACTACTATTCCAATTACTATAACTACATGATGATGGCTGCCATGATGAACACCTCAACCACATCCACGGAGACCCAGAGCATCATGGATGCCAGCAGGTATTACTGCGGAAGGCTTAACGGCCCTGCGGCAGAGCGCAAGCCCAAGCTTCATGTAATCTACGCTATCCCCCACGAGGACTAAGGGAACAGTCTTCATGCCGGCATATAAAAAATCAGGGCGGCCATCACTGGTCGCCCTTAATCTATGTTAACTGAAAAATTATTTCTCAGCAACTTTAGCCTCTACATAGTTGATGGCATCTGCAACAGTGCTGATACCGGAAGCGTCCTCATCGGGAATCTTGATATCGAACACGCGCTCGAACTCCATAAGAAGCTCTACTGTGTCAAGAGAATCTGCGCCAAGATCATTGGTGAAGTTTGCGCTTTCGGTAACCTCTGACTCCTCAACACCGAGTTTGTCAACGATGATGGCTTTTACCTGTTTTACAACATCTTCCTTTGCCATAATAAAATAAGTTTAGTTTATGTTAATAATACACTTTTTTCTTGCCATCCGGAAATCACTTTTCCGGAACATCGCTGCAAAGTAAGTAAAAAAATCCGAGAAATGAAAACTTTCCCAGACTTTTAATGTTTTAATACCCACGATTGTCTCCTCAACGATTCTTTGATCTCTTGCCGGTTTAAGCGAAGAGCAGCTTAAAAATCTCTAATCAAAAGGCATCCCGCTTTCGGGATGCCTTTATCTTTTGTTTCATTGGTGTACTAGTAAAAGTGTTATGGTTTATCGGCTAAAATTTCCAGCCTAGGCCAATGTTGACAAAGGCATCATATGCGCTTTTAATCTTAGACCTGTCGGTTAATCCAAAATTAGCATCAGCACCTATAAACATCTTGTCGGAAATGTCCCATACAAACCGGAAATCTACTCCGCAATAAAAATTTCTTCGATTTGATAACCCGTCCGTAATAACCGCAGTGGCGGAAGGGCCTGCACCAATATAAAAGAATCGACCTTCCTTTTTTAGCGGAATCTTATAGTTTATAGGGGCGACGACTGTAAGATCAATCAAGGACTTCACTTTTGAGCTGGGGACTCCACCATAATTCATCAAAGTGTATGATAATTGCGCATATGGAGAAATAGACCATCGGCTTGACATCATATATTCTTTACCAAGGCTTCCGTACACACCAACACTTGGAAAGTTTGTCTCTCCGTCAAAAGAAAACCGGTCTCTGGATTCTTGATAAAACCTGAGTCCGACGACGCCAAATTTTCCATTTTGTGCCGATACTGTCATTGCTGCCCCAAAGAATAAAATGAGGCAAGAGATAATTGCAATACTTTTTGTTTTCATTGGTATATTAAATTCTTATCACCTTGCCGAATCAAAAAAGCTTATTGATTTGTCATATTCTATATCTGCTTCAGACGTAAAATACTGGAAGGATGTAACAACTCCATTTTTGATATATAGATAAATACTTTGAAATTCCTCTCCGAAAATTTGATAAACTTTTACTTCAGAACTGTTATCAACTAATCTCAATGCATTTTCCTGTTTGCCGCGTCCATATCTGGTGTTAACAAAATCTATTTTCTTCAAGTCTGACAACTTTCTTCCTACTTTAATTCCTCCGGGAACTACGTCTGATAACATATAATAGTTGGCAGAATCTGTTGAAAAGTACAACAATTCCTTGTCGTATGGATCAATTATAATTACACAACCAGAAGACCCATAACCATATCTGGTTTCTGTCCCATATTTTGGATAACAGTCAATATCAGTCACGCCCCAAACCTCTTCCGGGCAATTGATTATTGCAGATATCGCCTGCTCGCCCACTCTATTAAACCTCTTTATGTCTGTCTGTGCGGTAGCGACAAACGCTGTCGCACAAAACACCAGCAGAATCAAAACTAAAACTAAAACAACACCTTTTTTCATTCGTGTACTAAATCCTTAAAAAATTTCATTTGTCTCCCATTCTTCTTTACTTAGCATAGACAAAGCCTTTATCGTATCGCCTTCGATGCAAAACAAATAAACAATCCTTTCTGCTCCAAATAAAGAATAATTGACCTCATATTCCTTTCCGGCATCCGTGAGAAGCTTGGTTTCTATAAGCCCGGATTTAAAGGCGTTTTGAGTATTCCCTTTCCCGTATTTTGAGTTTACAAAATCTATGGATTGTAGTTTGGATATACTGTCACCGACTCTAATACCCCCTGAAACAAGGTCGGACAGAATACAATATGAGGGGGAATTCGTTTCAAAGCCGCAAAGGCTATATTCGCCTCCGTCTTCACCAATCTCGTCAAGAAACACGACACAATCGTCATAAATAAGTGTAACTGAGCATGTATGTCCGACGTTATCAATGACTTTTGGCGTACCAATAATACTTATAATCTGATTAGGCGTTTTACCCTCCAAAGTTGCGATATCCCTCTGGGCAAAACAAATCAACGACGTAAAAAAAAGTATTGCAACAGATAAAATCTTTTTCATAACTATTCGCATTTAATATTCTTTATTTCTCCCTTTGTCTCTTTGATTGTAGATATATCAAATTCTCCGTTAATATAATCAGCAGGATTCAAGTTCTCCTGTTCTTGGGTTAATTGCAATAGGCGTGCCGCTGTTTAGATGAGCATATATTAGTGTTACTTTTTCATTATCCGATTGATCTTTTCATGCCTAATTGAACATCAAGAGGAAAACCAGTTTTTTAGCAGCACTGGCGGGGGGGAGTCAGGGGCCTGGCTTAGTTTGAGCCAGATGCGAAGGCCGTTAATGGAGTTGATAAGGTAGAAGCAGTACTTGACAAACATCACGATAGTGTAGTCTCCCTGCGGCTCTGTGAGCATTATTATTCCCCAGAGGCCGATGTTGGACAGGTTGACGATATTCCATACCACCCACTGCTCCATATAGGCCAGGGACATGAGTATCTGGCCGATGATGTTGAACGTGAGCACGGCTGCATCGAAGAAGACCTTACCCTTGTTTACCGTCATACCGTCGGCGATGGTGGCCTCCTGAATCTTGAAAAGAATAACGTAGGTCACGGCAAGGCAGCAAAGAGAGCCTGCGGCGATGAGGCCGCGCTGCTTCCACGTAAGCCGGCGAGCCCGGACCTCCTTCTGCGCGCCCTTGGCCCCGCGCTTGCGCCACTGCCAGATACCAATAAACTGCATCGGCAGAAGATAAAAGACATGAAGGCCGAAGTCTCCCCAGGCCCCGTTGTCCGATGTTACGATTGCGCAGGCCACAACGTCCAGGATGCCGAAGAGGAATGTCCATATGATACCGTTGGCGGACAGGAGGGCCGACGCAAAGCCGGTCAGGGTGCCGAAGGACGCGATGATGAGCATCGCGAGCCGGGCGTCCTCCTGGCTGGCCTTGAAGACGGTTATAAGGACGATGGTGGCGGCCATCAGTGTCATCAGGATGGTGCCGAAGATTTTATTGAATTTCTTTTCGTTCATTGCTATGGTTGAATGACAGTGTTTCCAGGATCCGGGTGGCGAGAGGGGCGTTGCCAAGGAAGGCCGCAAGGTCTTCCTGCGAAGCGGCGGCAACGCGGGCGACCGAGCCGTAGTGCATCAGCAGTCGCTGTTCCTGCTTTTCTCCCACGCCCTTGACAGAGCGCAGGGCGGAGTCTATCTGCGCCTTGCTGCGCAGGTTTCGGTGGAAGGTGATGCCGAAGCGGTGAGCCTCGTCGCGAATCTGCTGCAACACCTTGAGAGCCAGCGAGTCGCGGTCTATGAAAAGAGGGTAAGGGTCCCCTACCCTGATTACTTCCTCCAGGCGCTTTGCAAGACCTATTACAGTGAGCTTATCCGTCAGGCCAAGCTCCTGGAGAGCCTGGTAGGCGAAGTCCAGCTGCCCCTTGCCGCCATCGATAACAATAAGCTGCGGCAAGTCTTCCGGCGCCTCTTCCAGCATTCTGGAATAACGGCGGTTCACCACCTCCTTCATTGAAGCGTAGTCGTTGGCGCCTATTACGGTCTTTATCTTAAAACGCCGATAGTCTTTCTTTGACGGCACTCCCCCGCGGAAAACAACGCACGACGCCACGGGGTTGGTACCTTGGATATTGGAGTTGTCGAAGCATTCCATATGCTCCGGCAGGACAGGCATGCCAAGGGCTTTTTTGAGTTCTTCCAGCACTTTTGTCCGATACTCTCCCGGGTCTGCCTTTTCCTTCTGGCGAAGGTTGTTCGCCCTGAATTCGCGGGCATTGCGCGCACTCAGTTCCAGAATGGCCAGTTTATCTCCCTTTGCAGGGATTTTAAAGGCCGTTCCCGGCATCTCTACATCCGGTTTGAAGGGAACGACCACCTCCTTTGCCAAAGCGCCGAATTTGGCCTGTATTTCCGCGATGAACTCGCTGAGTATGGCCGCAGGCTCCTCTTCTATGTTCATTTTGAAGCCCAGGTTCACAGACTGCACGATGGCGCCGCCGCGTACGCGCATGAAGTTTCCGAAGGCTTCCCCGGCGTCGCAAAGAAGGGAGAAGACGTCGGCATCGGCATCTGAAGCAGCTGTAATGACAGACTTGGAATAGTGGTTGCCAAGGCGCTCCATCTTCTCTTTGTAGACGGCGGCCTGCTCGAAGTCCAGGCGCCCGGCGGCCTCTTCCATAAGGCTGCGGTAGTGTTTTATCAAATCGCGTCCGCCGCCGCGCAGAAGGCTGACTATTTCCTGTATCCAGCTGTCGTATTCCTGCATGGAAACCGCTCCCACGCAGCAGCCTTTGCAGCGGCCGATGTGGAACTCCAGGCAGGGACGGAATTTCTTGCGGAGAATGGCTTCCCCGGTAATTTTAAGACGGCAGGTGCGTAGGGGATAAAGGTCACTGAACATCTCCAGAAGCACACGTGCATGCATCACGCTGCTGTAAGGCCCGAAGTACCTGGAACCGTCTTTCTTAAGGGTCCGGGTCAGGAAAACGCGGGGGTACTCCTCTGCGGTTATGCAAATCCAGGGATAGGTCTTGGAATCTTTGAGCAGGATGTTGTATTTGGGCTTGTACTGCTTTATAAGGTTATTTTCCAGCAGCAGGGCATCGGCCTCGGTGTCAACCACAGAATATTGGGCATCGGCAATCTTGGAAACAAGAATACGGGTCTTGGTGTTGAGCCGCTCCGGCGCCACAAAATACTGCGCCACCCTCTTGTGAAGGTCTTTTGCCTTGCCTACATAGATTATTTTTCCCTCGGAGTCATAGTATCTGTAGACTCCGGGGGAATGAGGAAACAGGGATATTTTATCTCTAATATCCAATTCTTATTTTGCAAACTCTTCCAGGATCGCCTTTTCAATGTCTTCCCCGCGAAGGTCCCTGTGCAGGATGGTTCCGTCAGGACCAAAGAGGATGATGTGAGGGATTGCATTTACTCCGTAGGTATCCGGCGCAACGTCTCCGCAGCCCAGGATGAAAGGCCAGGGAAGGTTCATCTCCTTTATAGCTTCCTGGGAATTTGTAATCTTGTCCCATACAGCCAGGCCCAGGATATCGAACTTGTCTCCTTTGTACTTCTTGTAAACATCCATCAGATAAGGGACCTCTGCACGGCACGGGCCGCACCAGGAAGCCCAGAAGTCCACAAGAATGTATTTTCCGCGGCCGACATAGTCGGAGAGTTTGACGGACGGGGAGCCGTCGGTGTAGTTGATGGTAAAGTCCGTAAACATCTGGCCTTCAGCGGTAAGGGCCCTGCTGCTAAGGGCGGAAGAAAGCACGGCAACAAGGTTGCTTTCCTTAAGTTCAGGGGAAAGCTTGTCCAGGATTTCCTGTACCTCTGTGTCCTTAAGGTCAAGGTGTATCATCTTGAGGGCCTGGAGGGCAAGGTCGTTGTCCGTGTTTTCATTTATGGCCTTGCGGCAGAGGTCTATCAGGCTTTGTTCAATACGGTCATAGTCATCATAGAAACTTGATTCTACAATTTCTCCGCGGTCTATCTTGGCCTGGTATTCAACCATGAAGTCATCACGCACCCTGAGGATATCCCGCTGCGCGTCCAGGAATTCAATCACCCTCCTGTTGATTTCAGAGTCCTTAGGGTCAAGGACGGGAGTATTGCCGGTGAAGTCGATGTCCATCTTGTTTCCGTCTGGAATAAGATATACGCCTTCTATAATTGCCGAGTGAGCTTTGGATGTGGGTATCTTGGCGGTGAATACACCGTTTGCCACAGGGAAAGACAGGTTTGAGCCATTATCTGACATAATGACCCTGACGCTGTCCGGAGCCGGTTTATCTCCGTAGTTTCCCGTCACCACTGTGTTGCCTCCGCCGCACGATGATGCCAAAATAACCACGGCTAAAACAGCAAGAATAAGGTTCCTTTTCATTTGCCGAAGCCTGTTGTAGAGTTATCAAAAAGTCCTGTCTCACAGAACCTTCCGTGAAACAGGACGTAAAATTAGCAAATAAATCTAATTAATGCAAAAAGATTATTCGCTTCTGGTCTCGTTACTTCTGCGAGGACGGCGTGCACCGCCGCGTCCGCCACGCTCGTTGCCACCACGGCCGGGACGACCCTGACCCTGTGCCTGAGCTGCATTGGCTGCTACGCCGGCGTTAGGAGAAAGATCCTTCTTTCCGTAAACCTCGCCGTTGCAGATCCATACCTTGACGCCAAGAACGCCAACCTTGGTATGAGCCTCTGCCAGTGCGTAGTCGATATCGGCGCGGAAAGTGTGAAGAGGAGTACGACCCTCTTTGAACATTTCGCTGCGGGCCATTTCCGCACCGCCTACGCGGCCGCTGATCTGGACCTTGATACCCTCTGCACCAACGCGGATTGCAGATGCGATTGCCATCTTGATTGCCCTTCTGTAGGAAACACGGCCCTCGATCTGGCGAGCGATGGAGTCAGCTACGATGCGTGCGTCAACTTCAGGACGACGAACCTCGTAAATGTTAATCTGAACCTCCTTGCCGGTTACCTTCTTGAGCTCCTCTTTAAGTTTGTCTACCTCTGCGCCACCTTTGCCGATGATAACGCCGGGCCTTGCAGCCTGGATGGTCACGGTGATGAGCTTGAGGGTTCTTTCAATGACAATCTTGGAGAGGCTTGCCTTTGCAAGACGGCTCTCGAGATACTTGCGGATCTTGTAGTCTTCTGCTATCTTCTCCGCATAATTACCACCACACCAGTTAGAGTCCCAACCACGGGTGATACCGATTCTGTTGCTGATAGGATTAGTTTTCTGTCCCATATTTATGCCTCCACTGTTGCGGTTTTCTTTACATCAAGTACGATGGTAACGTGATTGCTGCGCTTGCGGATACGTCCGGCACGGCCCTGAGGGCAGGGGCGGATTCTCTTAAGAGTGCGGCCTTCGCCGACCATGATGGTCTTTACGTAAACATTACCATTATCAAGTTCCTTGGACTGCTCAGGGTTCTTAGCCTCCCAGTTAGCGATGGCGCTGCGGAGAAGCTTCTCAAGAGGGATTGAAGGGGCCTTCTTGGAGAACTTGAGAAGATCAAGTGCACGGTTAACCTCCACTCCTCTCACTGTGTCTGCTACCAGACGCATTTTGCGGGGAGAAGTAGGAACGTCATTGAGTTTTGCTATAGCTGTCTGCCTTTTAGCCTCTTTCAGCTTATCGGCCATTATTCTTTTACGAGCTCCCATAATTTCAAATCATTAAAATTTTACTTCTTATTGTTGCCCGAATGGCCTCTGAAATTTCTGGTAGGTGCAAACTCGCCGAGCTTGTGACCAACCATGTTCTCTGTTACATAAACCGGAATAAACTTGTTTCCGTTATGAACAGCGATGGTGTGGCCTACGAAGTCAGGAGAGATCATACTTGCGCGTGACCAAGTCTTGACAACTTCTTTCTTCTTGCTACCATCATTCATAGCAAGAATTCTTTTCTCCAGTGCTTCCTGGATATATGGACCTTTTCTTAATGAACGACTCATAATTCCTAAAGTTTAATTCCGATTATTTCTTTCTTCTTTCAATGATGAACTTGTTTGAAGTAGCCTTAGGATTACGCGTCTTGTATCCCTTTGCAGGCAGACCCTTGCGTGAACGAGGGTGACCACCGGAGGCGCGGCCTTCACCACCACCCATAGGGTGATCGTGCGGGTTCATAACAACACCTCTGTTGTGGGGACGGCGTCCGAGCCAGCGGCTGCGGCCGGCCTTTCCATAGGACTCCAGATTGTGTTCAGGGTTGGAAACAGTACCTACAGTTGCACGGCAGCTTACGAGTACCATACGGGTCTCACCGGAAGGGAGACGGAGTACTGCATAGTTGCCCTCGCGTGCTGCGAGCTGGGCGAAGGTACCGGCGCTGCGTGCCATTGCGGCACCCTGACCGGGACGAAGCTCAATGTTGTGAACGAGAGTACCTACCGGAATCTCTGCGAGAGGAAGCGCGTTGCCCATATCGGGAGCAACACCTGAACCGGAAGCAATAACCTGACCTACCTTGAGACCGTTGGGGGCGATGATATATCTCTTCTCGCCGTCCTCATACTGTACAAGGGCGATACGGGCGCTGCGGTTAGGATCGTATTCGATTGTCAATACGGTCGCTGTGCAGTTGTCTTTGTCACGACGGAAGTCGACGATGCGGTACATTCTCTTATGGCCGCCGCCGATGTAACGCATGGTCATCTGACCTGTGTTGTTACGTCCGCCTGTTCTCTTGAGGGGCTCCAGCAATGATTTCTGGGGAGTCTTGCAAGTGATATCATCAAATGCGCTGATGACCTTGTTTCTCTGTCCGGGGGTAACCGGTTTGTATTTCTTTACTGCCATTGCCTATCCCTCCTATATGTTTGCATAGAAATCAATCTTGTCTTCACCTGCGAGGGTTACATATGCCTTCTTGAAGTGGTTGGCACGACCGCGGAGAAGACCGGCTTTGGTGAAACGAGATTTCTTCTTACCATTGTAGTTAACGGTGTTAACTGAAGCAACGGTAACGTTGTACATCTGCTCTACCTCGGCCTTAATCTGAATTTTGTTAGCAGAACGGTCTACAATGAAACCATAACGGTTCAACTTTTCGCCCTGAGCCGTCATTTTTTCTGTTACGATTGGCTTAATTAAAATTCCCATCTCTCAAAAATTTTAGCTGTTTACTCTTGAGGCGAGAACATCCTGGACACCGTCAATAAATACAACTGAATATGCATTCATGATGTTGTAGGTATTGATTTCGTCTACAGTGATGACCTTAACCTCGGGGAGGTTACGTGATGAAAGATAAATGTTTGCAGAGTTCTCAGGGAGAACGACGAGAACTTTGCGGTCGCCGGCCTTGATTGCGTTAAGGATACCCATGAACTCCTTGGTCTTGGGTGCGTCCATTGTGAACGGCTCGACCACCTTGATAGCATTATCCTGAGCCTTGTATGAGAGGGCTGAGAATCTTGCGAGCTGTTTGAGCTTCTTATTGAGTTTATGCCTGTAGTCGCGCGGCTTGGGACCGTGGATGTTACCACCACCTACGAAGATACCGGCCTTGAGGGAACCGTGACGTGCGCCACCGCCGCCCTTCTGGCGACCGAGTTTCTTGGTGCTGTAAGCAACTTCGCTTCTGTCCTTTGTCTTGGAAGTGCCCTGACGCTGATTTGCAAGGTACTGGACTACATCAAGATAGATTGCGTGGTCATTGGGGGTGATGCCAAAAACCTTATCGTCGAGAACCACAGTCTTTCCGGACTCAGTTCCGTCAATTTTCAATACTTTTACTTCCATAGTCTTATGCCTCCAAAATCAGATAAGAACCTTTAGCTCCGGGAACGGAGCCCTTTACTACGATGAGATTGTTCTCAGGGATGAGTTTGAGGACTGCAAGGTTGGTAACCTTAACCCTCTCGCAACCCATGTGACCTGCCATACGCATTCCGGGGAATACGCGTGAAGGCCATGAAGATGCACCCATTGATCCGGGGTGACGGAGACGGTTGTGCTGACCATGGGTCACACCGCCTACACCGGCGAATCCGTGACGCTTTACAACGCCCTGAAAACCTTTACCTTTGGATACTCCGACAACGTCTACGAACGGAACGTTCTCAAAAACGTCTGTAAGTGAAACGGTGTCACCGAGCTTAAGCTCCCCTTTGAAGTCTGCAGAGAACTCTACAAGCTTGCGTTTGGGGGTGGTTCCTGCCTTTGCAAAATGGCCCTGGAGGGCTTTGCTGGCGTGCTTTTCTGTAGTTTCGTCATAGGCAAGCTGTACAGCGGCATAACCATCTTTTTCTACTGTACGAACCTGCGTAACAACGCACGGACCAGCCTCAATTACGGTGCATGGAATATTTTTTCCATCAGCACCGAAAACGGATGTCATTCCGATTTTCTTTCCAATTAATCCAGGCATTGGTTTTGTTAATTAATTGTTAATTAATACTTTACGTGTTTCCGCACATTTTTTGCGGACTGCAAAGGTAGTCATTATTTGCTGATTTTCAATAGTTTTCAACAAATTTTTCAACAATCTGCCGCCAATCCACAATATTATATTATATTTGTAAACTGATTTTTAGAAAAAAGGTATGCCTGCAGCAATTTTCGGGTTCCTGGGCCTGTCGCTCACCGATTTGATAGATATACTGATTGTGGCGATGATTATATTCGCCATTTTCAGGTGGGTTCGAAACTCCACGGCCATCAACATCTTCGTGGCAATCATAATCATTTATGTTTTGCTGGTCGTTGCCGACGCCCTTGGGATGAAGCTTATGCGCGCCCTCCTGGGCGCCTTCATCGATGTCGGCGTACTGGCCCTCATCGTCATATTCCAGCCGGAGATAAGGCATTTCCTGTACCGGGTCGGCTCGGAGACAAAAATCAGTTCCAAGGGACAGGCCATCCTGTCCAAAGTCTTCGGCAAAAAGACCAGCAGCATGAATTCGGAGGCCGTAAACGAAGTTGCGGAAGCCTGCCGGAGGATGTCGGAACAGAAGACCGGCGCCCTCATCGTCTTCCCTAACGGGGACTCCCTGGACTATATCATAGAGACGGGAGACCGCATCGACGCCACAATCAGCAGGCGTCTTATAATGAACCTGTTTTTCAAGAATTCACCCCTCCACGACGGAGCCATGATAATCGGCGGCAACAGGATAGTGGCCGCAAGATGCACCCTGCCCATAACATCCCGCACAGACCTTCCGGCCAGTTACGGAATGCGCCACAAGGCAGCCATCGGCATATCGGAAGAATCGGACGCGGAGGTGATAGTTGTATCGGAGGAAACCGGAAATGTATCGTTCGTAAAGCAGGGGGAGGTAACGCCCATCGGCAATATGAACGAGCTTAAACTGCTGCTTGGCGCGGCGATTTCCGGAGCGAGCGAAAAGTAAATGGACAAGAAAGAGAACAAAATAGATCTGGTTCTGGAAGCCAAACTGGGCTTCGACAAGGTGCGCGGGGCGGTATCGGACAAATGCAGCACCGAATACGCCGCCGGCAGGGCCGCATCGGAAGAATTCTGCACATCGGCAAAGGAAATCCGCCGCAGGCTGCTCCTGACGGACGAGATGCGCCTTATCGTGATGTTTGAGGAGTCCTTCCCTACCAGCGGTTACATAGACTGCCTCGATTTTTTAAATGTGCTTGAGGCCGATGGTGCCAATATAGACCTTTTCTCCCTGGGCAAGCTGCGCACAATGACAGAGACCCTGCGCAAGGTGACGGCCTTCTTTGACGGAATCAAGGACGGCGTTTATCCCAACCTGAAGCGCTTTGTTTCCAAAGTGAAGGTGTTCCCGGAGGTGCAGCGCAGGATAGACCGCATAATCGACAAATTCGGGAATGTGAAAGATACGGCGTCGGACGAGCTCCTGCAAATCCGCGGGCAACTCCACGACAAGGAAGGTTCCCTGTCCAAGAGGGCAGCAACCATCCTTAAAAAGGCCCAGACGGACGGTATAGTTGACGCCGATGCTTCCATAACGATTAGGGACGGCAAGCTGCTCATCCCTGTAAACACATCGGAGAAAAAACGCCTTCAGGGCTTTGTGTTCGATGAATCCGCTTCCGGCAAGACCACCTATATAGAGCCGGCGGAAATCGTCGCCCTGGAAAACGAGATAAGCGAGCTTCACTTTGCAGAGAACCGCGAAATCTTCCGCATACTGTCGCTCTTCAGCGACTTCCTGCGCCCCTACGTTCCGGAGCTTGTCAAAGGCGCCGTTTGCATAGGGGAGCTGGACTTCATAATGGCCAAGGCCCAGATTGCCCTGGAATACATTGCCGGAATGCCGATAATCTCTGAAGAAGGCCAGATGCATCTTCGCAAGGCGCGCCATCCCCTGCTGGAAAAGGCGCTCAAGCGGGAGGGAAAGCCGATTGTGCCCCTTACCGCCAGCCTTACGCCAGACAAGCATATCCTGCTCATCTCCGGGCCCAACGCGGGCGGCAAGTCCGTGTGCCTCAAGACAGTGGGACTGCTGCAGTACATGTTCCAGTGGGGAATGCTCATTCCTACGTCGGAGACATCGGAGATGTGCATTTTTGACCGGATTATGGTAGATATCGGCGACGGTCAGTCGCTGGAAAGCGACCTTAGCACCTACAGCTCCTTCCTTCAGTCGATGAAGGACGTGCTGGCCAGGGCCGATGCCGCCACGCTGGTGCTAATAGACGAGCTCGGTTCCGGCACGGAGCCTGCTGCGGGCGGAGCCATCGCAGAGGCCATCCTGAGCGAGCTGGACAAGAGGGGAGTGTACGGAGTCCTTACCACGCACTACACCAATCTTAAATTATACGCGTCGCGCGAGGGCGTGGGCGTAGTGAATGGCGCCATGCAGTTTGACGCAAAGAACATCGTGCCTCTGTTCAAGCTGGAAATGGGCCTGCCGGGCAACTCGTTCGCCTTTGAGCTGGCCCGCAAGATTGGCCTGCCGGAGAGCATCGTCAAGGATGCGGAGGAGCGCGCAGGGGAGGAGTATGTAGGCATCGAGCGCAACCTGCGCAAGATTGTGCGCAACCGCCGCGCGCTGGACGAAAAACTGGAGAAAATACGCCACACGGACAAGGCCCTGGAGAGCATAACGGATAAGTACCAGAAAGAGCTGGAGGCTATCCGCAAGCAAAAGAAAGACATCCTGGACCAGGCCAAGAAAGAGGCGGAGGACATCGTCAAGGGCGCCAACAGACAGGTGGAGAGCACCATCCGCACGATCAAGGAGGCCCAGGCAGAAAAGGAGCGCACAAAAGAGGCCAGGACCCAGCTTCAAGACTTCCTGGGAGCCCTTTCCCGGCAGAAGCAGACCCAGCAGAAGAATCACGACGCATATATAGAGAATAAACTCCGGCAGCTGGAGGACCGCCAGTCCCGCGAGGCTAAGCGCAAGGCGCTCCGCGAGGGCAAACACGCCGCTGCCGCTGCTGCATCGGCACAGGAAGCCGTTCCGCAGGAAGAAACGCTGCACCGCAGCGGGCCCCTGAAAGTGGGGGAGAAGGTCAAAATCAAATCCAACGGAATGGTGGGAGAAGTGTCCAAGGTTTCCGGGAAGTCGGTGGCAGTCATCGTCGGCAATATCACAACTAAACTGACGGCGGACAAAGTGGAACGAATATCTTCCAACGAGTACAAGGCGGCCGTTAAGAATCTGCCGTCGGCAACGAAGAAGATTCAGGTGCAGGATCCGGCAATCATGGAGCGAAAACTGAACTTCAAACCGGAGCTGGACGTGCGCGGGGAAAGGCTTCAGGACGCCCTGGAAAAGGTAATGCGCTTTGTGGACGACGCCATTATGCTGGATATGCCGTCGGTACGCATCGTCCACGGAAAGGGAACCGGAGTGCTGCACCAGGAGATTCAGAAATTACTCAAGACCATGCCGGGAGTACAGGCAAGGGACGAACATATACAACTGGGGGGAAGCGGAGTAACAGTTGTAACATTCGGATGAGGACAAAAACAAGTTTGACGGGAAAGAGGGGAGAAGCGGCTGTCGCAGGGTTTCTGGCAGCCAAGGGCCATAAAATAGTGGCCAGGAATTGGAGGAGCGGGCATTTGGAGCTGGACATTGTAAGTTTGGACGGTTCAGGCCTGCATTTTGTAGAAGTAAAGACGCGAACGTCATCTGACATTGCGGCGCCGCAGGAGAACGTAGGCGCGGTAAAGCAGAGACGCCTGGCAGAAGCGGCGAAACGCTTTTTGGCGGGCTCGCGCGGGCAATTTTGGGGCATGGAGGTGTTTTTTGACATCGCTGCTGTTCTGGATTGCGACAACCATTTGGAAATCAATTATTTTCCGAATGCTTTTATACCGACACACTGATTAGTGACACTATATGTTAGATAAAAGATTTTACTGCGTCCTGATGGCCGGCGGCTCCGGAGACAAGCTGTGGCCATGGAGCAGGGAGAATAAACCCAAGCAGTTCGCTTCCATCGGCCCGGGAAGGATAACAATGCTTAAAAGGGCCTATGACAGGTGTTTGCGTCTTGTCCCGCAGGAGAATATTCTTGTTGCAACCCTGGAAAAATACAAACCTCTTGTACAGGAGATTCTTCCGGATCTGAAGGAAGAAAACATGCTTCTTGAGCCTATCGGCCGGCAGACGGCGCCTTGTACCGTTTACTCTGCCTACACTGTTTTCAAACGCGACCCCGATGCCGTCATTACGATGGTTCCTGCGGACAGCATTATAGAGAACAACGACCAGACGTGTGCCACTATGAAAGAGGCGATGGTTTACGCCGCAGAACATGACGTCCTGCTTACGATGGGCGTTATTCCCACCCGCCCGGAGACCCAGTACGGTTATATCCAGGTTGCAGGCGGCAAGGAGGCCCGCGACGCGGGAAAACCTGCGCCGGTAAAGACTTTCACGGAGAAGCCGGACGAGTCGATCGCCACTGCTTTCTGCAAGAGCGGGGAGTTCTTCTGGAACAGCGGTATCTACATATGGAAGGCCGCCCTTATCAAGGAGGAGTGCGAGTCTCTTATGCCGTCCATTACGGAGCTTTTCGCCGGCTGGGAGAAAGCCCTTGGCGGCCCGGAAGAAAAGGCTTTCCTAAACAAGGTCTACGACGACTGCCCCAAGATTTCCATCGACTACGGTCTTATGGAAAAGACGGAGCGGGCCTGGATTTTCCCCATCAACTTCCGCTGGACGGATTTGGACAACTGGGACGAGCTTTATGAGGATGCCCCCAAGGCCGATGATGCCGGAAATATCTGTAACACAGGTGCTTACATTATAAAGGACAGCAAGTCAAACGTCATCCTTTCAGAGAACCGGCAGAAGCTTGTTGCGGTGCGCGGCCTTGAAGATTACATTGTGGTAGATACGGACGATGTCCTTCTGATTTGCCCCAGGAACCGCGAGGCGTACAACGACCTTGCCTCCGCCACCGGCTTCCCCGATTTTGAAAAGTTCAGATAAAAGAAACGCCCCGCTTGGGGCGTTTCTTTATTCTTTGACCGTTGAAGCTATTTGAAGCTCATCCAGCTGGATTTGGTCAATCGCCGACGGAGAGTCTATCATTACGTCGCGGCCCTGGTTGTTCTTAGGGAAGGCGATGTAGTCGCGGATAGAGTCGCTGCCGCCGAAGAGGGCGCATACGCGGTCGAAGCCGAATGCAAGGCCGCCGTGAGGCGGTGCACCGAACTTGAAGGCGTTGATGATGAAACCGAACTTGTATTCTGCATCCTCCGGGCTTATGCCAAGGACCTCGAACATTCTCTTCTGCATCTCTGCATCGTGGATACGGATACTGCCGCCGCCAAGTTCTGTGCCATTGAGAACAAAGTCGTAAGCGTTGGCGCAAACGCGCTCCAGATCCTCTTTCTTGTTGCTGTTGAACCAGGCCTCATGCTCCGGCTTGGGAGCTGTGAAAGGATGGTGCATGGCATAGAAACGCTGGGTTTCATCGTCCCACTCAAGAAGAGGGAAGTCCACAATCCACAGCGGTGCGAACACCTTGGGATCACGCAGTCCAAGACGGTTACCCATCTCTATACGAAGCACGCCCAGCATGGTCTGGACCTTGCGTTTGTTGTCACCGCTGAGAACCAGGATAAGGTCTCCGGCCTTGGCCTCTGCGGCCTGGGCCAGTTTTGCAAGGTCTTCAGGAGTATAGAATTTGTCGATAGAAGACTTGAATGTGCCGTCTGCATTGACTTTGATGTAGATAAGGCCTTTGGCGCCTACCTGAGGGCGTTTTACCCATTCTGTAAGCTCGTCCAGCTGCTTGCGGGTGTATTCCGATGCTCCCGGGACGGCGATTGCGCCTATGTAGGCGGCTCCGTCAAGTACGCTGAAGCCCTTGCCCTTTGCCTTGTCCGTGAGTTCATGGATGGTCATTCCGAAGCGGATATCCGGCTTGTCGGAGCCGTAGTTGTCCATGGCGTCGTACCAGCACATGCGGGGGAGAGGGTTGGGGATATCTACGTTAAGGACGTTCTTGAACAGGGTGCGCATCATGCCCTCGAAGGTGTTCAGTACGTCTTCCTGCTCTACGAAGGACATCTCGCAGTCTATCTGTGTGAACTCCGGCTGGCGGTCTGCACGAAGGTCCTCGTCCCTGAAGCATCGTACAATCTGGAAGTAGCGGTCATAGCCGGCAACCATAAGGAGCTGCTTGAAGGTCTGGGGGCTCTGCGGCAGGGCGTAGAACTGGCCCGGATTCATGCGAGAAGGAACCACGAAGTCACGGGCACCTTCCGGGGTGGACTTGATAAGATAAGGAGTTTCTATTTCCATGAAACCCTTGCTGTCCAAGTAGTTACGAACCTCATGGGCAATACGGTGACGCAGCATGAGAGCGTTGCGCAGGGGATTGCGGCGCAGGTCCAGGTAACGGTACTTCATACGGAGGTCGTCGCCGCCGTCGCTCACGTCTTCAATGGTGAACGGGGGAGTTACGGACTTGTTAAGGATGTTAATTTCTGAAACCTTAATCTCTATGTCACCGGTGGCCATCTTGGCGTTCTTGCTCTGGCGCTCAAGAACTTCGCCTTTGGCCTGGATTACGAATTCACGTCCAAGGCTGTTTGCGGCCTCTACCAGGGCAGCAGGAGCATCTGCCTCTACTACAAGCTGGGTGATGCCGTAACGGTCACGCAGGTCTATGAAGGTCATTCCTCCAAGTTTACGGGATTTCTGAACCCATCCTGCCAGGGTTACTTTCTGTCCGACGTTTTCTATGCGGAGCTGTCCGCAAGTGTGTGTTCTGTACATATCTTGTTTTTATTTTTGCCGATGTTTATTGTTTTATCGTGCAAATTTAACAATTTGCTACGAAAAATGTCTTTATTAGAATGTATTTTTCTTGTATAGTTACCCAACGTAGTATTCCCTGCATGACACCAGAGCAGATAATGGCTTTTCGTTGTTCCTTTTATAGGATGCTACGCTTCTACTTTAACTTAGTCACCTGTCTTAAATCACGATAGTATTATACCCGGCCCTGTCATCGCTAATAATGACAGAAGTACAAATGAGCACTTGCAAAGAATATGACGAAAATCTATCATAGTATTGTTGCGTTGTAAAATTAACCTTTTTCCCCTTCTTTTCAAAATCTTTCCAACTCTATAAGGAAAACCTTTCTTGTTGTAATATATTTTGCTTTTTCTTCCTTTTTCATTATCTTTCGGGAACTAATAGCCGAATCCTTATGAAGCCTGTTCCCCGATTACTCACCCTTTGCCTGCTTGCTTCCTTCTTTTGGGCGCCCCTCTCTGCCCAGACATATAAGCTTGCCGATGAAAGCGTGGTGCCACCATCGCCAACCTCCACGGTGTATCAGAGATATGCAGGATGGACGCCTGACTTGGCTACGGGAGCCGCAACACTGGCATTTCCACTTTATGATGTAAAAGTAGCAAACTGGAGCCTGCCGTTCAGCCTTCAATACAGTTCTACGGGAATTAAAGTGAATGCGACACCTTATCCGGCCGGTTACGGATGGGCTTTCCTCCCGGGGTTGCGCATCACCAGGACAATCTGCGGACGTGCAGACCTGTGGTATGATCGTGATATCCAAGATGCGGCAACCGCAGATTTTGACTATGAGAAGCTGACCGTATATGATGCCGTCCACGGTAATCAGCCGCTGCTGGATGAAGACATGCTTGACTCCCAATATGATATTTTTACTGTTAGCCTGCCGGGAGAATCCTGCCGCTTTATCTTAGTCGGGGAAAACGGTGTTTATCATGCAGAGACAGTTAATACGCTATTAAAAATTGAGATTCTCGGTACGAAGGGCGCAGGGTTCAAGGTGACGGACGGGAATGGTGTCGTTTATTGGTTCGGGGATGACTCAACTACACCCGGTTTTGATTTTACCGAGTATGTTGACAACCGTTATCCAACGGCCTGGATGCTAAGGAAAGTAGTAATCCCAGGGACGGGGAATGAAGTCACATTCAACTGGTATAAGGGGAACGGCAGCGGATTGGGCAATGGCTACTGGCTTGGCAGCCATATTGTCAGGGACAGGAAACCATCTCAGTATGATACCGACTCGAATCCGTCATTCGACGATGCCACAGTCCTTGGTACCTTGGAAGGCTCATACGATTATCCTACCATCCTGATGCTTAAGCAAGTGAACTTTCCCGGGGGTAAAGTGGTATTTAACTACGAGAGTTTTTACATTCCGTTGTTGACAGAAATGACCGTTTCCAATGTTAATGGAAACACGGTCCGCAAGGCGACTCTTTCCTACGGCCCCGCCGGAATTCAACACCGGCTTCTTAAAAGCCTGTACCTCAGCGGCGACGGCACATATGGTTTCTCCTACTACAATGAGAGTACCGGCTTTTCAAACATCTATGCACAGGACTGGTGGGGTTATTATAATGGAAAATCCAACACCTC
>OMVB01000142.1 GCA_900314395.1 uncultured Prevotellaceae bacterium
TCCCATCATCCTAAGATTACGCACATTAGCGTCCCCATTCGCCCATGCAATAATGGTTGAAGGAGAAACCGGGTTATGTGAAGAATCTTGTCTATTAGGATATGGGAAGTCAGGGAATACAATCGCATTCTTGACCGGAATCTTAAACACATTCAGATTCTCTGGCGTAAGAGAACCTTTGATGTTCGGACTCACCTGATATCTAATATTCCCATTTTTATCATATACGGTTAATACGGTATCCAGAACCGTTGCTGTCGCCGGGCACAGCCATGCATTCTTCACTATCTTGAGAGAAGTGGTTTTTGCCGTATCAAACAAATCCAGAATATATGGCAAGTCCGCCGGGGTGGGACCGGCCTTGCTTGTAATCGGAGTCAACACAAACCTTGAGAGATCATCCCATGCTTGTTTGAGAAGTGCATCAATATCAGCAAGGTGGCGAGGGGTCAAAGCATTGATGTCGTTTAATCCCATTAGTATCATTACATAAAGAACCGGCCTTTCAATTTGGTTGCTTTTGGAGATACCTATCGGGAAGCGTTTTCTTCTTTTGGTAACCTGCCGGTTATTGACAATAACGGTTTCCGATGCCGCCGAAGCCCATGAATAAATAAACGACTGATGATGTCTTTGCGTAAGGTAATTACGCGTGTTCTTATTAACAAGAATATGGCTATTAGGGCGAATGTTGTAATCTATGCATAGTTTCAAGAACGTTCGCCAAATATCATCGGCTAACCCAGCAGGGACATATTGCCTAAGCGTTGCAGGAGCATTCACAGAAGAGAGTCTATCGTATTGTAATTGGGCAATACCCATGGACTCAACGGAGTTGCCTCGCATTGCCCTTGATCCAATCTGGTCAATGAGCAAAGCTTCTGCATATGGTTTGGGATAAGCATGAGAAAACTTTGTATTGTCTTTTAAGACGGGAAAGACATTCTCATTTTGTATGTCATTCAGACACGTATTTAATGGCAACGGGGTCGACGGGGTATTCCATATCGAATGATATATGAACGAACGAGTCCAGTTGCGTTCAACGTTACTATTAATCAGCAGTGTAATCCGAGCTGTTCCTTGACGGCTATCAGTAAAAGAGATATACCGTTGCCCATTATGAACGACGCCCATAACCCGCATTTGAGGACATAATTCAAGGAGATATGGAATAACTGTTTGATTGATAAGGGTCCCAGTTAAAGATAGTCCACGAACTTTGGTAGAATCGTTAATGTGTCCTCCGCAGTGAGGGCATCTATTATCAGTGACCGGCAAGGAATCACGACAAGCTGTATATGAGGATGCGGTTTGGAATCCAGTTTCATCAATAACGTCTTTGTCGGGATCAGCCCTTTTGACTTCATATACCAGTTTCTGCACATTCTGGATTTGCGTAGAAGGCCCCTTGACGAAATAGCCAAGTGTATCATTGTCAGCGCTAATTGTATTGTCGTCAATGTCAAGTTGCTCAATAGGAGTGGCTGATTCCAGTTTGGAGTATACCGGACGGACATAGTCCTCACTATCAAATGTCAACTCGGCTTTGATTATTGATCGGCCGCAGTGAGGGCATAGATCAACTTCATACCAACGCTCGCCGGGGTTATGTTTTCTATATGTAGTCAGCGCTAATGTGCTATTGCCGTCGAATTTAGTATAAACTCCTTCTACTGCCCGTACAAAGAAATGGGCCCGGAATGGTACGATCTGTTTATCGGCAAGGTAATCAACGATGTCCAGGCCTTTGAGCATGTCTTTTCTCCCCGTAAAATACGCAGATATTTCAGATGCGGACCATACTTTATCGCAATCATTGCAGAATGAATTCAGAAGAGTAGGGTTGCACGTCAATCCATTATCCTTCAGAAAATCATTTTGAGCTTTTGTGGGAATGGCAGGTTTAATTCGATCCCCATCAATTACTTCAATGTCCGTAGCATCTTTTCCCGTAAGACCCGCCACAAAATTCTTCAAATCAGTAATACTTCCATTACCGATTGTTGCAGAAGTGACCGCGAACCTAATTTGACTGATATCAGTGTCGAATGCGTCAATGATTCGTTTTATCTGAAGCGCTAGATTTGTTGCGGCTGCGCCCACATAGGTATGTGCTTCGTCCAGAATAATCCACCTCAAT
>OMVB01000096.1 GCA_900314395.1 uncultured Prevotellaceae bacterium
TCCGCAGAAAACCCTGCGCGGATTCGTGCGGGTGAAGACCCTGCCGGGCAAGACCGTCAAGGCCCGCCTCCCGCTTTCCGAAGACACCTTTACCTGGTGGGATCCGGCTATCCGGCGGATGCGCCCGGTCAGCGGAGCCTATGAACTCCTGGTGGGCACCTCGTCCCGCAACCAGGACCTGATAGTCCTCCCCGTCACCTTTTAGCAACCTCCCATGCAAACCTTCCTCCTCTCCCTCCTGTGCTTCGGCATCATCGCCGGAAAAAACGCGACCACAGACGGTTACGTGTATCTGGGCCACAACGAAGACCAAAGCGGCGAGCAGATGCTGAACATCTACAATGTTCCGGCCACCCCGGACCGCCTGGCCTATCTCTGGTTCGAGTTCCCCGGCGCCAAGGCCGGCGACAGCTATGTAAACGAATACGGGGTCTGCATCGCATCGGACATGTGCCGTTCCCGCGAGGACAGGGCCACCGGCAGCCTGGTCTATGAAATCCGCACCGCCGCCATCCAACACGCCCGCAGCGCCCGCGAGGCCGTCCATATCATCGGGTCGATGGTGGAACGGTACGGGTACCAGGATTCGGGACGATCCTATCTGGTTGCCGACCGTCATGAAGGGTGGATCTGCGCCGTCGTGCGCGGCCGCCACTGGGTGGCGCAGCGGGTTCCGGACGACGAAATCGCCACCATCCCGAACTACTACACCATTGGGGAAATCGACCTGAAAGACACCCTCAACTTCCTGGGCAGCAAGGACATCGTCCGCTATGCGCGCAAAAGGGGCTGGTACCGGCCGCGGCGGGACGGGGCCTTCAATTTCCGCCTGTCGTATTCCGACCCCGCCACACTCACCAAAGCCCACAACCTGGAGCGGCACCGGCTGGCACAGGAGACCTTTTTCGGGGACGCCATCCTGGGGCCGGAAACGCCCTTCTCCCGCAAGCCTTCCCGGAAATTCCACCGGCGGGACCTTTCCCAGCTGCTTACCGAACCGCCCATCCGGACCAAGAACACCGTGCTGACCACCGTGTTTGCCCTGCAGCCCTCCCGGCCGCCCAAAAGCGGCACGGTGATCTGGGTGGGCCTGCCCGGACAGGACGCCGCCTCCCAGTCCCAGTGGACGATTTTTACCCAATCGCCCGCATCCTGCCACCGGTATGCGACAGCCGAGGAAGCGCTGGAGAAGCATTTTTCAGACGTGGGACACTATCGCGAACGCTGGCCCGACCATTTTTACTGGCACTACCTGGACCCCAGCATCGACCAGCATGTGATTCCGCACGACTATACCGTTTACGTTCCCAAACAGCCGGCCGTGGAAGCCGAAAGGGACCGCAACGCCGTGGGCGATACGTTCAACGACCATTTCCATGTGCTGGAAGACCCGGCTCGCGGCTTCCTGTATGCTTTCTGGACCCAGGGATCGTTCGAAACGGCGAATGACGAGCACGTGGTGTTCTCGCGGAGCGCGGACGGCGGAAAGACCTGGTCCGAGCCGGTAATCCTGGCCGGATCCGCGACCCTGGCCCATCCGCGTCCGGTGGCGGCCTGGCAGCAGCCCATGCTGTCCCGGAGCGGCCGCCTCTACTGCCTGTGGAACCAGGAGACCACGGTCAAAAAACACCTCTGCGGCATTATGCAGGGCCGTTATTCGGACGACGGCGGGCTCACGTGGTCCGAGCCCGAAACGGTGCCCTTCCCCATCCGCTTTGCCGCCGATCCGGCCGACCCTGCCATCCCGCCCGTCTGGTGCATGTGGCAGCGGCCCCTGCGTTTCGGTGCCGACGGACGTTACCTGGCCGGTTGCTCCCGGTACGACCGCAGCGACATCGCCCGCGTGGAATTCTGGCAGTACGAGAATATCGACGAGGACCCCGCCGTGCGCGACATCCGCATCTCGTTTTTCAATACCGGCGAGGATGCGTTCGATGCTTCGCAGGTGGAAACCGACATCCCCTATTCGCCGCGGGAGGGGAAGAAAACCGAGGAAGCCTGCATCGTGGGGCTGCCGGACGGACGGTTGTTCGCCGTGATGCGCACCACCATCGGCCACCCTGTCTGGTCCGTGAGTTCCGACTGCGGAAAAACCTGGACGCGACCGGAAATCCTCCGTGCCCGGGACGGCGGCGCGCCCATCCTGCAACCGTGCTCGCCCTGTCCCATCTATGACCTGGAGGGACCCGAAAAACGCAGCGGGCGATACTTCCTGCTCACCCACGATACCTTCGATTTTTACGGCATCACCGCCTATCAGATGCGCGGACCGGTGTACCGGCGCGACGGGCGTTTTGTCCCCGGCGCCCATCAGCCCGTATGGTTCGACGAGGGGGTCATCTTCTCCCCCCGGGACTCCGGCAACTCCTTCTATACCAGCTACACCGCCCTGGACGGGGAGGGCGTCCTGTGGTTTGGCGACAAGAAATTTTATCTGTTCGGGAAGGTCTTCCTCTCCAATTAGCATCCTCCTTCCCGGCATGACCGTCTATGCCCTGCTGAACAAAATGATCGATATCCACTCTGTCGACAACTACATCTCCCCTATTGCTGGAAATTTTTAGAAAAATAGCAGGATATTCCGAAATAATGCTTATCTTTGCGGTCCCAATCTGGATGTGGCGCAGTTGGTAGCGCACCTGGTTAGGGACCAGGAGGTCGAAGGTTCAAGTCCTTTCATCCAGACTAAAAAGGACTGGCAAGTTGCCAGTCCTTTTTTTTCAAACAACGTCCCCCTGTGTTGTCAGCTTTCGTGAATGAGGCGGCGGATAGCTTTGCAGTCACCAAAGAAGGTGGCTGCAATGGCGCGCAGTACGGTGTAAGCCGGGATGGCCACAACCATGCCCAGGATGCCGCCCATATGTCCTGCAAGAAGCATAACGATGAAAATCTCCAGCGGGCTGGACTTGATGCTCTTGGAATAGATAAGCGGCTGGAACAGGAAATTGTCCACCAGCTGGGTAAACAGGAAAATACCCAGGAAAGTAAGCAGCAGCGGTGTGAAAGCCAGGCTGGCCCCCGTAAGGGCGGCAGTGCTGTACTTCATTACCATTCCGAGCACGGTTCCGACGCCGGCGCCAATCCAGGGGCCAACATAAGGAATAATATTCAAAATGCCTGTTATAGAAGCAATCGCAAGCGAAGTGGAGAAATCCAACCCTGCGATTATCCACATGCCCAGGAAATTCAAAAGCACAACCCCCGCCACCTCAATCACCAGTCCGGTGAAATAACGGGACAGGAGATTCTCTATCTTGCCGATGGTTTCCTTTGACTTCTCCTCTATCCGGTCCGGAACTATCGCACCGATGATTTTGCGGAATAAAGCATCGTCTTTGATAAAGAAGAAACTTATGAAAAAGATGGAAAACAGCCCTATGACGATATCGCCAAGGATAGAAGCGAATGAGCCCACAACGGACGATATCGAACTTAGGTTAAGCTGTTCACTGATGAAATCGGCGGCTGCGTCCTGAAGCTTGAAATCCGGCTCCAACGAAGGGAAAGTACTTACCAGCCAGGCATTTACCTTATCCATGTTATGGGAGAAATCTCCATTGGTAAGGGACGCCGCCTGCAAATTTGCATATATGTTCTGCACTATTCCGTAAATGACAGGAACGATGTAAACGACTATACCGATAAAGATTACAATCACCAGCATAAGCGCGATTATGGCAAGTACGGCATCCGGGGCGCTCTTGCCGCCTATCTTGATGCGGGCCAGCTGTTTTTTAAGCGGAATACCCAGCAGGGACACGATAACTGCGGCAATAAGGTAAACCAAGGTGCTCCTGAAATACCAGCACAAGGCGCATACAACGGCTGCCGCCACGGCGTACATTGTATATCTTGCAAGCTTGTCTACACTTCTTTCCATAATCATTCTACAGGTTTAAGCCCACGCTCGGCGGCACGGGCACGCATGAAGGCATCGGCCTCTTCAAAATTGTTCCCGATCACCCCGTCAAGAACAGCCTCCTTTACAGCTTCCTTCAACTCGCCTATTATATGGCAGGGCTCAAGGCCGTAAAGCTGCATGATGTATTCCCCGGTGATGGGGTTTTTCCAGTTGCGGATGGCATCCTTGGCCTCTACCTCTACCAGTTTCCGTTTTACGAGTTCAAAATTCTTTTTGATTCCGGCCACCTTGACAGGATTCTTCGATGTTATGTCCGCCCCGCAAAGAGCCATCAAATCGTCAATATCGTCTCCGGCGTCAAAGAGCAGGCGGCGCACTGCGGAATCCGTAACTTCCTCATCCACAAGGGCTACAGGCCTGTGATGAAGGCCCACGAGCTTCTGGACATACTTCATTTTCTCGTTCAGCGGCATCTTCAGGCTCTGGAAAATCTTGGGGACCATCCGCGCGCCAACGACCTCGTGTCCATGGAAGGTCCATCCGGTTTTGGGGTCCCAGCGCTTGCTAGCCGGTTTGCCGATATCGTGAAGCAGGGCCGCCCAGCGGAGCCAGAGGTTTGGCTCTTCTGCCAAGGCGGAAGTAGCTTCCGCGATATGGTCGACCACCTGGACAGTATGGCTGAAGTTGTCCTTGTGGCCACGGCCGTCAACGGTTTCAACGCCCTTTAGGCGGGACAGCGCAGGAAGCACATACTCCAACAGTCCGGTAGTATCCAGAAGCCTGAGCCCGATTGAAGGCTTGGGCGTAAGCAGTATCTTGTTCAGTTCCTCCGCTATCCTCTCTGCGGACAGAATCTTCATCCGGTCTTTCATCCTGGATATCGAATCCAGGCACTCCTGGCTGATCCGGAATGCCAGTTCAGGCGTAGAAAGCTTTGATGCAAAGCGAACCGCGCGCAGCATCCGCAAAGGGTCGTCGCTGAAGGTTACATCCGGGTCCAGCGGAGTCCGGATGATGCCCGCAGAAAGATCGGCGATACCGCCAAACGGGTCTACAAGGGCCCCGAAGTCCTCTTTTTGCAGGCTGAAGGCCATTGCGTTGATTGTAAAGTCACGGCGTTTCTGGTCGTCCTCCAGAGTGCCGTCCTCCACTATCGGCTTACGGGAATTGCGCTGGTAAGACTCGCGCCTGGCACCCACGAACTCTATCTCCGTTCCGCGATAATGCAGCATGGCGGTACCGAAGTTCCTGTAGCTGGCAACCTTGCAAGGATGCCCGGTCTCTGCCTTGACGGCATCGGCCACACGAAGGGCGAAATCGATTCCGCTGCCCTCTACGACAATGTCGATATCGTCAGTCGGCCGCCCAAGGAAACAGTCCCGGACAAAGCCGCCGATCACGAAGGCGCGCACCCCCGACTCCCCTGCGACTTTGCTCACAAGAGGAAAAACCGGATGCACAAGGAACTTGTTGTCTATCTGAACGGAGTTACTCATATCTGGCAAAGATAGTTATTTTCAATTAAAATGTTATGTTAATACCGTTCATTTAAAATATTTACATACTATGAAATCTACTTTCAAAAGAGTTGCGGACGCTTGGAAGGAAGAAAAGCGCCGCTATGTAAAAATCTCTTCCTATGCAGCTTACATGCAACTGCTTAACTGTCACATTCTGCCCTTCATGGCCAGCCGCGATGTTCCGGACAACGACACTTTGCAGCTCCTGGCAGACAAAATGCTATATGAAGGTATCGGCATAAAAACAGTCAAGGACACCCTTCTGGTCTTCAAAATGATCATCCACTACGGCAGCAAGACAAAGGCATGGGGACCAGTCGACACAAGAGTACACTACCCCACCCAGACAGAGGTCCAGAAAATGCCGCCTGTCATGGACAAAAACTATCAGCACAAGCTCCTGGATTACCTGCGCACCCATATTTCCTTCAGGAACCTTGGCATTTTCCTCTGCCTGCATTCCGGTCTCAGGATAGGAGAAGTCTGCGGCCTGCGATGGAAAGACCTGGATATCCAGGAGAACGTCATCCATGTGAACAAAACAGTGCAGCGAATCTTCCTGAGGGACGGTGTCGAACAGCTTTATTTCCTGTCGATTGACTCCCCCAAGTCTGCATCTTCCAGAAGGGATATTCCCATTTCTGCCGAGCTCCTTAAGATTATCCGCCCGCTGCGAAAGATAACAGTGGACAATTATTTTGTCCTTTCAAACGCTCCGATGCCGATAGAGCCCCGCAACTACCGTGAATACTATAAAAGGCTGCTTCGCGAGCTGGATATTCCCCAGGTGCGCTTCCACGCCCTCAGGCACAGTTTTGCAACAAGGTGCATCGAGTCAAAATGCGACTACAAGACCGTTTCCGCCATACTGGGGCACGCATCGATAACTACAACCATGGACCTTTACGTGCATCCTGGCTTCGAGGAAAAGAAACGTTGTATTGAAAAAATGTCCCGCGGAATGTGATTTTTTTATTATATTTGGCATCGGTATGACACCTGTTGACAAATATCTCTCTTTTATCCGCACAGAGCGGCGGTACTCCCCAAGGACGGCGGAGATTTACGCCGATGTCCTGGAGCGCTTCCGCGCATGGGCGGATGTGCCAGCCGACGATATCGTCAAGGCGCTGACTCTGGGCGACATAAGGGAGTATCAAGTCTTCCTTAACGACAAGGAGAAACTGGGAGCCAGGACCATCGGGCAGCATATTTCCGTACTAAGCGGCTTCTGCACTTACCTCGTAAGGCAGGGCCTGCTGGAAAGCAATCCTGTCAAGCTTGTCGGCCGGCCCAAGGTACCCAAAAGGCTTCCGTCCTTCTACCGGGAGTCCTCCATGGAGGAGTACTTTGACCAGACTGAATGGATTGTAGATCCCTCGGCTTCGCTCGGGATGACATATTCTCAATACAAAGACCTGCTGTCAAGGGTTGTTGTAACGCTGCTGTTCAGCACCGGAATACGCCGCAGCGAGCTGATAGGCCTGCAGATAGGGTCCGTCGACTTCGGGCGAAACGTGCTCCACGTACGCGGAAAAGGCAACAAAATGAGAGAAATTCCAATAATTTCTTCATTATCCAAAGAATTATCACTATATTTACAAGCAACTGAGAGCCTGTTTGGCCGCACAAGGTCTGCAGAAGAGCCTTTACTGGTTACGGACAAGGGCAGTGCCCTGTACCCTATGGCCGTGGAAAGGATAGTCTCCGCAGAGCTTGGAAAGGTAGAAAGCATTGCCGGGCGCAAGTCTCCGCACGTACTGCGGCACACCCTTGCAACCGAGCTGCTGGAAAAAGGGGCGGACCTCAACTCTATCAAAGAGTTGCTCGGTCACTCTTCACTGGCCGCCACGCAAGTCTATACCCACAACACCATCGGGCAGCTCAAAAATGTTTATAATAACGCCCACCCAAGGGCAAAAAGAGGAGGTAAAAATGGAGATTAGAGTTCAAACTCTGAAGTTCGACGCAGACCAGAAACTCCTGGACTACGTAGACAAGAAAGTCGCAAAGCTGGAGCGTTTCGACGACAATATCACCAGCGTAGACGTTGTTCTTTCACTTATGGAAAAGCCGGAGAACAAAGCCGTTAAACTTCAGGCAAATGTTCCCAGCGACGCCCTGGTAGTAGAGAAGAATGCAAAGACCTTCGAAGAGGCAGTAACAGACGCCGTAGACGCCATGAAAGAGCGCCTCACACGTAACAAAGAGAAAAGATACGATTAATAAAAAAGCGGCCCGCGGGCCGCTTTTTTAATTACATGGTCATC